>VGTJ01000043.1 GCA_016874775.1 Deltaproteobacteria bacterium | reverse complement strand
TCAATTGTGTCCATTCGGTCATGGTCAGGTCCGTTGGATAAACTCGCGGCAGTGTATTCATCCCTCAAGCTTACCAATCCCTTTTTCAAAACACTCTCTTAGCACAGGGCGCTCGACCCTCGGGCGTCAGAAAAGTGGAAACGTTCGCTCGACCGTATCTTGAGGATCTGATTTCCACGACGACTCCGTATGATCGCCTAGCGTGCATTAAAGCCGTAGAGGCTGCTGCTACACTCTATCGGAAACTCCGAACCCAGCTTGCCTCGGCGTCTTTCACTCCACGACTGGAAGCCGAGGCTGCAGCGATGGCGTATCTTGGGGAGATTGAGGGTAGAATCCGCTTGATAGAGAGGGCAAACTAAGAGGGCGGCGGGCACAGCCCGCCCTACGTGTCCTCATGGGCCTCAGGTAAGGCGGGCTGTGCCCGCCGCTGCCTCATTTATCTACTTGGAGGAGATACGATGGAAACCCATCAACTTCGCACCGTCCGCACCATGTGCCCAATGAACTGCCACCCAACCCTATGCGGAATGCTGGCAGATGTTGAAGGTGACCGCCTCGTCAGCGTACGTGGCGACAAAGACAACCCCGATAGTCACGGCTTTCTGTGTGTACGCGGACAAGCGTCACAGGAAATCATTGGTAACCCGAAGCGATTGCTTTATCCGATGATTCGGGATCGTCGCGCCGATGATGCCAGGCGGCAGGTGAGTTGGGATGAGGCGTTTGCGTATATCACTAGCCGGATGCGAGCGGTCGGACGTGAAGCTGTTGGTATATGGACTGGTCATGGCATTGCTAGTACCAACTATGGGGCTCGTATCTATGGTCAACTGGTGCGACGTTTTGCCAATTTCTATGGTTGTCAGTGGTGGAGCTCGACGATGATCTGTTGGGGGTTGGGTGCATTCGGTTTGGGAATGACCGGCGTACTGGAAACCAACACCAAGGAAGATATGGGAGAGCACTCGCAACTGATTGTGTTGTGGGGCGCGACACTGGCGAGCCAGCCAAACACCGCGCGTCATATCATCGCGGCGAAAAGGCGCGGTGCGTATGTTGTCGCTATCGATGTCCGCCACACTGAGGCAGCGGCACAGTCAGACGAAGTGTTCCTGTTGCGGCCAGGAACCGACACGGCGTTAGCTCTTGCTATGCTGCATGTCATTAGTACGGAAAAGTTGTATCACAACGAGTTTGTCGCCCAGCATACTGTTGGTTTCGATGAATTAGCCGCCCATGTACGTGCCTATACTCCGGATTGGGCAGCGGCGATCACCGGCATTGCTGCTGAGCGGATTGTCGCGTTAGCGCGTTGTTATGCTACGACGCGTCCGGCCATGATCGTTTTGGGTGGGAGTTCGATGCATAAAGGTGACAATAGCTGGCATGCTGGACGTGCAATTGCCTGCTTGCCCGGACTGACGGGCAATCTCGGTATCTCAGGCGGCGGATTCGGGCCGCGCCATGCCAGTTCTACTCATGGTCAGGCGTTAGCGAACCTCATCGCTGAAGAACGGCGACCAGCCGGGAACTATATTCCCAGTCAGATGCCGCAGATCACTGCTGCCCTGCGCGAGCAACGAGTGCGAGTGCTGTTCTTGTTGGGCACGAATACCATGTCGTCATTTGCTGACACTGAACAAATGGCTGAAGGACTCGACCGCACGGATTTGGTGGTCAGTTACGATTTGTTTCTGAACGATACTGCGCGCCGTTTTGCCGACGTGATATTGCCTGGCACGGCGTGGTTAGAAGAACTGGGATGCAAATCGACCAATACGCATCTGTACTTGATGGAACAAGCGCTTCCTTCGCCTGGCGAAACGCGACCTCTGAGTCAGGTGCTACAAGGCTTAGCACAACACTTACAGTTAGATGGTTTCTTTCCGTGGAACTCGCAAGAGGCACTGATCGATGCAATCCTGAATCATCCGAGCACTGGTCATGTCACCGTTGCGCAGATGCGACAAGAAGGCGGCATGCGTCCGTTGCAGATTTCGCATGTGGCTTATCCTGATCGTCGCTTTTCGACTCCGTCAGGGAAAGTCGAATTCTACTCCGCGCAAGCGCAGGAATCGGGCTTACCGCCACTTCCTGTATACGAAGAACCCGCACCGTCTTCCTATCCACTCACGTTAAGCCAGGGCAGAACACTGACGCATTTTCATAGTTTCTATGATCATGGCAGAGCGTTACCGTCGTTGGCGCAGCTCGATCCGGAACCGTACGTGTGGATCTCGCCTGGTGATGCTACAGCCCGCAAGGTAACGGATGGGGCGATGATTCGCGTCTACAACGAGCGTGGAACGCTCCAGGCCCGTGCGCGTGTCACGGCTGAGGTACCTCCCGGGACTGCATGGATGCGCGATGGATGGTTGGGGTTGAATAGCTTGACCTCAGGACAGCCTGTGCTGCCTGATGCCGCAGTCTGTATGTACGGCTTCTCAGCGGGACAGGCATCGTTTGCGGCGAGAGTTGAAATAGAGTCGGTATAGAGCCTTTGCGAGAACACGGCATGAAGCGTTCTTCTTTGGTGGCTGTCAAGATAGTCTTGACGGCGCTATCGTTGTCAGGTTATCCTTGACAACTCTGAAGGAGGATAACCTCATGACCAAGACAAAACGAAAAGTGCCGCTCTATTGTTCATTCTGTCGCAAAGACGAGCATACTGTAGAAAAGCTGATTGGTGGTCCTGGGGTGTATATTTGCGATGCCTGCGTGGACATCTGTAACAAGATCCTAACCGGAAAGTCCGTGCCGTCGTTTCCTGGATGGGAGACGTTAAGCGATGACGATCTGCTCGATACGCTCCGTCCGGCCGCAGTGGCGTTGGATAATGTCGAGAGTACGTTGAGGCAACACGTCACACAGTTGCGAGGACGTGGCGTGACGTGGATACGGATCGGTGAGGCGCTGGGCGTCTCACGACAAGCGGCCTGGGAGCGATTTTCCGGGGAGGAGTAGCACCGTAGTTTCTTCGACCACTGCGAATCTGCTACACCACCTACAGACGGCACGATACGTAGGCGCGTTTCTCCTGCGTTTTCGGAGAAGGGCCGCCAGAAAAAAGGGGGAGAGTATGCGGTGGCCGGTTCGCTATCACATCATTGGCTTGCTGTTCTGCAGCACGGTGGTCAATTACATCGATCGGGTCAACATCTCGGTCGCCGCGCCCGTCATCATGAAAGAGACCGGCTGGGATAAGGCACAGTTTGGCTTAGTGTTTTCCGCCTTTCTAGTTGGCTACGCGCTGTTACAAATTCCCGGCGGTATGATCGCCGATCGTTGGGGCGGACGCAAGGTCTTGGCGATCGCGTTCTGTGGCTTCTCCTTGTTCACGGCGCTGACCCCGCTTGGTGAGTCGACCTTTGTACTGCTCATGCTGATGCGGTTTTTCGTGGGTGCATTCGAATCGGTCACCATACCGGCCCTCACCTCACTCAATTCGCGGTGGATTCCGCGGGCTGAATTTGCCCGCGCGCAGACTCTGAGCCTCTCGGGTCTCACCATCGGACAAATGATCGCCTATCCGCTCACCACCTGGATCATTTTGCATTGGTCGTGGCAGGTCGTGTTCTATGTGAATGCGGTGTTAGGTTTTATCTGGGCGTTCGCGTGGCTGCGCTATGCCACCGACACACCTGAGACCCATCCCCACATCAGCGCAGAAGAACGTGAGTACATTACCTCACAGCTCCCGCCGAAACCTGCTACTCCACTTCCTGTCCGTGCGGTGTTCACCAGTCCGTCTTTGCTGATGGTCTCTCTGAGTTACATGTGTTTCGCCTACATGGGATGGATGTTTCTCTTCTGGTTCCCTGACTACCTGGTAGAAGGACGGGGCTTTTCGATGACCAGGATGGGAATCATGGGAGTCATCGTCCAAGCCGCCGGCTTTGTTGGTATTCTGACTGGTGGGGCGATCTCCGATCGGCTGCTGCGCACGGGCTGGAGTCCTCAGTTCGCTCGTGTACGCTTCCCTGGGATCGGCGTGACTTTGTCGTTGCCATTTCTGATTGCCGCAACGCAGGTGGAGTCCTCGACACTGTGTGTGATACTGCTGATTGGGTTCTTCTTCATGTTTGCCACTGCGATCTCCGGATTTACAACCGTGGCCTTAGAGTTTAATCCCAGCTTCGCTGGATCAATCTTCGGCATGATTAGCATGTTGGGAAGTTTCGCCGGTATTCTTGGTCCGATGACGGCAGGCTACATGCTGAAGCAAAGTGAGGGCAATTGGGCGATCCCGTTCCTTGCCGCAGCAGGAGTCGGAGCGGTATGCGCAGCCATTCTCTTTGTTGTCCAGATTCGCCCGATTGTGGTGGATTCTTTTCTTCCGGCTAGGGGCACGCTCCGTGAGCAGCCACATTAAGAAGCGGTTGAAAGCCTACCATTCGTTCCCTCAACGACTAGAGCAGATTGCAATTGCATTTATCCTAATTCCCAACATTCGACCCTCAGCCTAGCCCTCTCCCTGGCAGGGAGAGGGAAGATCGAGCGCAGCGAGAACGGGTGGGGGTAATGCGCAGGATAAAGCCAACTGAAAATCGCTATAGAGAATTCAGTCGAGAGCGTTCTCTTTCCTTATCTTGGCAGTTGCAAGGTAAACGTACTGCCTTCGCCCTCTACACTCGACAAAAGAACAGCACCATCGTGTGCAAGCATAATCTTTTTCGTCAGACTCAGTCCCAGTCTATACCCACCAGTATCCCTCCCACGCGATTTGTCCACGCGGTAAAACGGTTCGAACACATGGGCTTGATCTTCAGGCGTAATACCTGGCCCGTGATCACTAACAGAGACACTGACATGAGCGGCATCATGGAACACGCGAATTTCCACTGGTGGGCCGATAGGAGGTGTATACTTCAGCGCATTATCGACCACGTTACGCAACGCAATGCGTACGCGGTCAGCATCGATTTCCAGCAAAAGCGTGTCTGGAGCAGCGACGAGTTGTACCGCCGGTTGTCGGCCCTGATACGCGCTCACTACCTCTTGTACAAGCCTCACCAGATCAATTTCAGTTTTGCTTAATGCTCCATAGCTGCTGGACAGACGTTCTGTCTCCAACAACTCCGTCACCATCGTCTCTAACTCACGGGTGTCGCGTTGGAGCTGTTCACGAATGGATTGATCCGACACAAACTCCAGCGCTACTTTCATGCGTGTCAGTGGCGAGCGCAGTTCATGACTAACATCGAGCAATAACTGTTGCCGGGCTTGCAGCATCTGCCGGACTTGCGTGATCATGTGATTGAATGAAGTGGTTAACCGACCCAGTTCGTCAACCGTTCGCGCCGGGACCTCATAGGCAAAGTTGCCGCGCGCAATCTCCTGTACGCCGGTATTCAGCCAATGCAGAGGACGAAAGAGCCAACGGACAACCAGGTAACTGCCTGCGAGAATCAAACCAATCACCGTGATGAGCCACAACAATACCCGACGAGGGCCGCGGCGAAACGGCTCACGCGGAAAGAGAAACGTATACTGCACATGCTGTCGGTCCAGAGTAGCGAAAAAGTGTTCACGATACCGACCGAAGCGCCGAGGCTGTGACTGGGGAAAAACCTCTCTCAGCTCATTGGCTGAGGGGACTGACGGCATCGTGGACCATTCTCCATCTGTCGTGCGCACCCGAATGTGTATACCCAACTCTTGCGCCAACAATTGGGCTTTCTCGTGTTGTGGCGGGTTTCCCAGTTCGTCTGCCAAATAGTCGACATACCTTTGCAGATGTTTGCCCAGTGGCGTCTCAGCAAATTCTGAACGATCGAACGTCAAATGGAAAATAGCCCCAACGGTGAGCATTAACACTACCGTCGTGCCGGTGTAGACAAGCACCAACTTGAGGAACAACGAGCGTCGGAGAAAGACGAGGCGCTTCTGGAGGGTAGTGAAAAAGGCGCTGGATTTCACTTGTCTTTCTCAGTGGTATTGGGAGATTTCTTTTTTCCCTGCGGAGCACGAGCGCTCTCGTGGCGCGCGGTCACTGGGGTTGGTAAGAACAAATAGCCAGTGCCCCAGACGGTTTTGATGTAGCGTGGGTGTTTAGGATCGTCCTGGAGCTTTTGCCGTAAGCGGCTGACGGCGACATCGATCGAGCGGTTGTAGGCTTCCCAGTCGATGCCGCGGAGCTTATCCATAATTTCCTCTCTGCCAAGCACCGTCCCAGGACGGTGCAGAAAGAGGGTCAGGACCTCAAACTCAGAGGTGGTGAGATCAAGCTCGGTCTCATGCAACCACACCCGCCGCCCACGGAGGTCAATCGTCAAATCCTCGGCTTGGAGGTGTTCCACAGGCGACACAGGAGTCGGTACTGTTCCTGCACGCCTCAGCAGCGACTGCACCCGGGCGACCAATTCGCGCGGCTCAAATGGCTTTGCCAGATAGTCATCGGCACCAAGTTCGAGTCCAGCCACACGGTCGGCGAGTTCACCCCGTGCCGTCAGCATAATGATCGGCACGTTGCTTTCGCTGCGGATCTCTCGACACATGCTGAAGCCATCGCGATCCGGCAACATGATATCGAGAATAATCAATGCCGGCGCATGGGTGCGTAAGAGCTTCAACCCCTCATCCGGGCGTGCCGCGGTTAACACTTGTAGACCGAACTGCTGCAGATAGGTCTTGAGCAGTTCGGTCAAGCTGCGATCATCATCGATGATGAGGATGGTTGACATGTGTAACCGCGATCACCGGGGATTAGGTCATTTACTCTGACTCATCATGATGATGCTGCATCCGCTCTCTCATCCGTTCAAGATGGTCAATGACCTTAGTTTTCTGTTCAGGAGTCAACGTCGCGTGCAGTTCAGCGACTCTCGCGACGATCTGAGGGGCGACCTGACTCAGCGCGGCTTGTCGCTGCTCGAAGAGTTGCAGCACTTTCGTTTGATCAAGCTGGTTACTCTCGATCTGGGCTACGATCTCATCGAACAGCTGAGTTCGCTCATTGCGGAACTCCTGCCGCGCCTGTTTGATCGCTTGATGAATAGCTTCGAGCTTGACCTTTTGCTGCTCATCAAGATTGAGCCGCTTGGCAACCCACTCAACTCCATGACGTCCATGTCCTCTATGCGCGTATGCTCCCCAAGACAAAGCCCCAATGACCGTTGCCACTCCAGCAATGATGACCAAAAGCTTCCGTTTCATAACAACCTCCTCTGGTATGAGAACTTTCACCAACGAATATAGGTGTTCCCACACCGCAAGTCTTCTCAACTTGGTAACGGATTGTAACAATGTGTAACAAAGAAAGGCTAATGAGTTTTGACAATCAACTTCGGTAATACGCGGCTGACAAAATCCCCCCTAGCCCCCCTTTACAAAGGGGGGAATTGGAACGGCCCCCTTTGATAAAGGGGGCCGCGCAGAGCGCGGGGGATTTCTGCGGCGAGATGGGTAATAGGCGGCATTACCGATTTTGCCCGTCAAAGTTCATTAGGCTTGAGGTTGGAGGAGAAAAAGGAAGGCAAACTAATGTGCCGGTTCTCGAACGTCTTCAGCGATGACCCCATCGACCAAGCGAATCTTCCGATCACAACGTTCAGCCAGGCGTGGGTCATGAGTGACGATCAAAAATGCCGTACCGCGTTCCTGATTGAAGCGACGTAACAGTGCGAAGATGTCATCTGCGGTTTGGGTATCGAGATTGCCCGTCGGTTCGTCAGCCAGCACGATCTTGGGCGTCAAGATCAACGAGCGGGCAATCGCCACGCGTTGCTGCATACCGCCGGAAAGGGCAGTTGGTTTCTTGTTGACCGCATGGGCGAGCCCGACAGCTTCTAACAACTGGAGAGCTTCGGTGCGGCAGGTTGACGTGTAGTCGCGGTCTCGCATCAAGGCAGGCATTAAGACGTTCTCTAGCGCGGTGAACGCGGGCAAGAGATGATGAAACTGAAAAACAAAGCCTAACGTTGATAATCGAGCCCGCGTACGTTCGTCTTCACTGGCTTGACCAACTTCCTGACCGTTCAAGCGATACGATCCGCTACTGGCAGGCTCCAACAAACCGAGAATGTTGAGGAGGGTACTTTTGCCCGAGCCCGACGGACCAATCAGTGCCGTGAACTCGCCTTTATTTACCGTGAAGCTCACACCGTGTAACACTTCCTGTGCGATTGGTGTGCCCTCGTTATAGGTCTTACGAACATCATCAAGCGCGATAATGGGCGTTGACATACAGAGTTCCTGTGATTTACACCCGTATTGCTTTCGCAGGGTCGAGACCCGCGGCGCGACGCGCAGGTACCGTAGCCGCAAGTAAACCAAAGACTAATGCAACCAATGCGGCACTGGCATACAACTCTGGTGAAAACTGGACCTGAAATAACGTCGAACCATCAGCCGCGCGTAACACACGACTACCGAGTGCCATCAATCCAGTGCCAACGACGCAACCAACAATGGCTCCGATGACTCCAATAACCGCACCCTGAATCAGAAACACGCGTAGAATATCTCCACGCGACGCACCAATGGCGCGGAGAATGCCGATCTCTTTCTGCTTCTGGACAACCGACACAACCAGTACGCTGGTGATGCCGATCGCGACAATGACCGCAACGAACGTTCGCACGATCCGTGTCATGATGGTTTGGTTTGCCAGAGCGGTGTACAACTCACGATTGGTTTGTTCCCAGCTCTCGACTTTTTGATCGGTGCGCTGCCGCAACGTAGAGGCTATCTTTTCCGCAGTAAAGACATCTTTTACTGCGATATCGAGACTCGATGCCCCACCCGCAAGATCAAGGATCGCCTGGCCGGTGCGCAAGTTAACATAGACAAGGCGACGATTGGCATCGCGATTGCCGATGTCGTAAATCCCGCGAATGTTGAAGGCGCTACCAGTACTACGGGCAGTCTTGAGATACACTTTATCGCCGACGCCGACCCCAAGGTCTTTCGCCAGCTCGATGCCAATAATCGCGTCATCAGGGTTGAGATCAAGACTCCCCGTAACAATCTTCTCGTCCAACTTGGTCACCTGAACATAGGGTTCCGGGTCGATGCCGTATATCGTGATTGACTTATCCACTTCCCCGCGCAAGACGAATCCGGGACCTGAAACTGTCGGGGTAAGGGCAACAACTTCTGGCAGTGTCGCAAGCTCAGCGGCGAGATACTGCCACTGATCAATCGAACGCAGGCGTTGTGCCCGCGCTTGGGTCGTGGCAAGAACGACTGGCCTGTAGCCGTTGTAGAATTGTGGAGAATTCACTTCGTCAGGGGGGCGAATCACTATATGTGACTGGGTTCCTAAGGTGCGGTCAACCAGGTCGGCTTGGACACCGGTGATGACGCCGGTAATAAAGATGATGAGGCTGACACCAATGCTTGTACCGCCAATGATCAAGGCCGTTTGCATACGGCCCTCGCGGAGGAACCGTAAGGCTAAGGTACGCTCGAATTTCATCATGAGAGCACCTCACTTCGTGTGTTGGCAATAAGGCGAGGACGAACACGTGTACCTGGGGTGACCACCGCGTTGAGGACAACGTGCTCGCCAGCTTGTACACCGCGAAGGATCTCAATGTGTCCGTCGGCTTGCATGCCAGTCGTGACTGATTGGCTCACGACTCTCCCTTCCTGGACAATGAGCAGGGTAGGCGTGCCACTCGTGACTCCACGTACCGCTTCAAGCGGAACCACGAACGCATGTTCTTTGTGGGCAGCACGGACTTCGACGGTGAGGGTCATATCCGCCCGCAAATGTGCAGGAGGTTCAGGAATACGAAACCGTGCTTCAACAGTGCCACGTTCGGGATCGACACTTGGGGCCAGGTAGTACAGTTCCGCGGAGAATTTACTGCCAGGAAACGCATCGGCTGACGCGAGTGCTGTCTCGCCGACCTTGAGAAACGGGAGGTTCTTTTCGTCGATCTGCGCGGTAATGCGCGTCTCACCGGCAGTGGCAAGGGCGAGGAGTTTTTTCCCTGGTTGCACGATGTCGCCTGGTTCAACGTCACGCGTGAGGACGGTACTGGCGGCACTCGCGCGCAGTTGGGTCTGGGCTAGCTTGGCTGCAGCGAGTTCACGAGCAGCCATCGCTTCGGATAATCGTGCCTGGGCTTCACGGGTTTGTGCACCAGACTGGCGTTGCGCTTTCACTTGGGTCTGGGCCGCTTCATGCTGACTTTTGGCGACTCGATAGGCACGTTCAACTTCATCGAAACGAGCGCGGCTCAACACTCCCTCTGCTAAGAGATCTTGATAGCGACGTATTTCCCGCTCCGACCAGTCAAGCGTTGCCTGGGCTTGCGCGAGGGTTTCATTTGCCGTAGCAAGCCCTACTTCTGAAACGGTAGCGACCCGTACACGGGCTTGTTGTTCGTTGGCTTCAGCTTGTCGTAGTGCCGCTATCAATTCGTAATTTTCTAGCTCAATCAACACTTGGCCAGCCTCGACACGGTCGCCTTCTTCCACGAGTACCCGTGCCACGCGGCCGGTGATCACCGAGCCAATATCTACGCGAGCGGGACTCATAACTCGACCGGTGGCGATGACCGTTTGGATAAGTGGCTGTGCCTGCACTGAAATAACCTCAACAGTAACACCGCGCACTTGTCGCATGCCGATCAACACTCCGACCACACTGAAGATTACCAGAAGGAACAATAACTTTTTGTGTTGGATCAAGAAACGAGGCATACTTTCCCTCACTTTCCTGTGCTCAGTCCCCGAATCGCCATATCGACGCGTTGGGCGATAGCGGCGTCACTCAGCACATCGTTATTGAGGCGTTCGATCATTGCTGCAGGAAGTCCACCCTGACTGGTGAACATAGTCGCCAAGATGTTGGGCATAGCGATCCCACTAGCAAGGAAGGTGATTGCTTGGAGAGGAGGCATCTTTCGCAGCAGCCCTGCTTGCTGGCCCGCGACGACGAGTTGAGCCAGCACTGCCAGATGCAACGGGAAATGACGGCGAAAGAATTCTACCGCAGTGGGGTCGTCGCTCATGGCATCTGCCATCAAGCGACGCATCAATTGGCGATTATCACGGGCAAAGTGACCGAGGACGGTCAAAGCAGCGCGGAGATGCTCCACTGGCGGACGGTCAGCATGAGCCTGAAATGTGAGCGTTGCGAACATCTCCTGATACACCTCGTGTAACACGTGCGCCAAAAACTCCTCGCGCTTCTTAAAGTGGTAATGAAACATGCCAAGGTTCACCCCGGCTCGGTCGGTGAGCTGACGGATCGAAAAACCTCGACAACCAGTTTCCGGTAACAACTCACGCGCGGTAGCAATCAGCACTTGATCGATATTCCTGCTCGGTCGCGTCATGTTTTTATTTATACGAATGTATAATTATACAATCAAGTAGTTTTTACTCGGTTGACAAGAAAATGTATTCGACAGCAAAAATTGATGCCGTAGCCGAAACAAGGAGGGCAATCGTGAAATTTGGTGTCTTATATGATTTTCGCAATCCTTCCCGCAGTGAATGGTTCCAGCCGTGGCCAGAGTTGTACTCCAGCGCGTTTGAGCACATGCAGGAGATGGAACAGGTGGGTTTTGACTCGCTTAGCCTCTGCGAACAACATGGCGATCCCGAAGGCTACAACTCCGGTATCGCAGTCACCATGACTGCGGCGGCGACTCGCACTCGTGATGCTGCCCGACTCGATCGACCATATACCCAACAGTTGGGCCAAGCCATACGAAATTGCCTCGAAACACGAAGCTGCGTAACGAGATTAAGTCTGCGCGATCGCTTGAGGGAATCCGTCGTTGCTCTTCGGTGTGAAGTAACGGTCCGTTCAAGCCACGCGTGACCGTGAGACAGCAATAGAAGGCAAAGCCACGGTCCAGAAGTCAGAAGCAACGAGATACACTGACCAGCCGAGGACACTAAAGATCGCAGCCCCCAACAGCGTCGGACGATAACCGAGACGGTCAGCTACGTAACCAGAGGGAAATTCCAACGCTGCTACCACGACGCCAAAGACCGCTTGTAGGATCATGAGCTCGGTCATTGGTAAGCCGAACTGATCTTTCCACAGCAACGTAATGATGGCGAAGGGAAACAACGCCATCACCAAGCCGTGGTAGGCACAGAGGAGCAATGGATTGTGTGTGAGGCTGCGGGTGTACATGGAAAAATCAAGGGAAGGGAGTCGTTGCTGTTCTCAATGGCCGGCAAATGCAACAAGGCTATCTGCCAAACGTCCCATCTGGATAGTAGCGTGCGCTGTGCGCACGGAGAGCGGTCCAGGCAAGGACATCGTGCGCACAGCGCGCGCTACAGGCTATAGCGGTTCTGCGTAGGATGGGCACTGCTCACCGATCCGACGGTCGCATGCTCATAGCTCAACCACCAAATGTCCCGTCTGGATAGTCGGCGAAACAGGCGACACCTTCGGGTAACGTCAGCCACGGCTGGCCTGCTGAACACCAGACACTAAAGGTCGGCTTGATGATGCTCTTGTCGTCCAAGGTGCCACCCATCATTGAGCGAATGTCGGGATAGCGATCGAGTGTGATCGATACTGCCGAGCCACACGTCGGGCAGAAGTGTCGTTGCAACCGGTTGGTGCCATCAACTGCGGCTTCGTAGACTGCTAATGGCCCTTCAATAGTCACGGCGTGTTTGGGAAAGATCACACCAATGAGAAATGCCGACCCCGACTGTCGCTGGCAACGTTCGCACTGACAAAGCCCAATGGTCGTGGGTTCACCTTCGTAACGATAGCGCACCGCTCCACACAGACATCCCCCTGTTCCGCTATTTGCTGTTGATCGCGTCATTGAGTGTTCTCCTTCTACTAAATCGAAACCCAGAACATTCGTAGAGTTTCCGCTTTGGTCTCTGCGGATCTGTCATTCTGAGCAACGCGAAGAATCTCTTTGCGAGACCCTTCGCTCCGCTCAGGGTGACATCGCCGCTGTGCTAATCTCTTGTGGCCTGATTTAGCGTAGAGACGCCCTGCCGGGGGTGTCTCTACAAGGACATCTACATCCCCTCTTTCCTGATCTGGCTCGATAGCATACGACAAAGAGCAATCACTACGCGAGAGGCCTCAGCAAGAAGGAGGGAAACTCAATGGAAGTACATGGCTCATGTGATCCGCAATTTCAGCAGGTGCGGAACGAATTTGAACGCAATTTCCGCGAACGTGGCGAAGTCGGCGCATCAGTATGTGTGACGGTACGTGGGCGCACCGTGGTCGATCTGTGGGGCGGCTTTGCTCGTCCTGATACACAAACGCCGTGGAATGCAGATACCGTCAGTATCGTTTTTTCCTCGACCAAAGGTGCAACGGCCTTGTGTGCTCACATATTAGCCTCACGTGGGAAACTCGACCTCGATGCACCGGTGGCGACCTACTGGCCAGAGTTTGGCCAGGCCGGCAAAGGGCAAATCCCGGTGAAGATGCTGCTGAATCATCAGGCTGGTTTACCGGCGGTGCGTGCACAACTCCCCCAGGGGGCGTATGCGAATTGGGATTTAATGGGAAATGCGCTGGCGAAAGAAGAGCCGTTCTGGGAACCAGGTACCCGCAATGGCTATCATGCTCTCACTATCGGTTGGTTAGTTGGAGAGGTCGTTCGTCGCGTGTCAGGCAAATCCCTTGGCACCTTCTTCCGCGATGAAGTGGCCAAACCGCTGGGATTGGATTTCTGGATTGGCCTGCCGGAAGATAAAGAGCCGCGGGTCGCGCCAATGATCGCCGCGGCACCAGATCAGAACAGCCTGTTGTATAAAGAGTTGGTAACGCAGGGCTCCTTAGCCTCACTTGCGATCCTCAACTCCGGTGGCTACATGGGCGCCAAGCCGGAATACGACACGCGCGCTGCCCATGCGGCGGAAATTGGCGGTGCTGGCGGTATTACCAACGCCCGCGGTTTAGCCGGGATGTATGCCCCACTTGCCTGTGGTGGCACCCTCAACGGAGTACAACTTGTGGACTCTGATACGCTGGCCCGTATGGGGGCAGTGGCTTCCGCAACCGGAAGAGATGCCGTGCTTGTGATGCCGTCACGTTTCGCTTTGGGTTTTATGAAATCGATGGATAATCGTCATGCACCCGCTGGTGTGCGTGAGAGTGCCATCACCAGTGAAGAAGCTTTTGGGCATGTTGGTGCAGGCGGATCGTTTGGTTTTGCTGATCCGAAGGCCGAGATGTCTTTTGGTTACACGATGAATCGCATGGGAGCCGGGACATTGCTGACCGATCGCGGTCAGAGTCTCGTTGATGCGACATACCGCTCGTTAGGCTATCAGTCGAATGCCTCCGGAGTCTGGCGATAAGAGCAAATAAGGCAACTGCGTGCCGTACCAGAAGCGTATTGATCCCTGGGGACGACGGCACGCAGGTCCTGCGCATGGATGGTGGCGGCCGATCATGCGTCTTGGCAGGTGGACCAATCCCTGTATACGCTGACAAGCACAGTGACCATTAAATGGGCACGGAAAGGAATCTCAATGCTTGTCGTGGTCGAATTTCTTGCAGTGCTGAGTTGTACGTTGTTTACCGGTGCGGCGATTTACATCAATCTCGTCGAGCATCCCGCGCGTCTGAGTTGTGAGACAACGGCGGCGGCGCTGCAGTGGGCTCCCAGCTATAAGCGCGCGACGGTGATGCAAGCCTCGTTGGCGATCATTGGTTTTGTCAGTGGGGTTTCGGCGTGGCTGTTTGGCGCTGGCGGTATGTGGCTGGTCGGCGCCATTCTCCTCGGCGCAGTGGTTCCCTTTACCTTCATCGTGATCATGCCCACGAATCATACCTTGCTTGAGCCTGGACGAGATCTTTCGTCTCCTGAGACGCGAGCCTTACTTGAGAAGTGGGGCCAACTTCATGCAGTTCGGAGTGTACTCAGTCTGCTCGCGTCGTTGGTCTTCATCTGGTTACTGGTTGTGACTTGAACCAAGAGGTACGAGAGTGGCGGCTCTTGGAATCGCCGCTATCTTCCGCTGTCGTTTGCGACGCCGATTACTGAAGGATTTTTTGTAGAGTTCTTGAATGTCAGCCGTCAAAATCTCTCGTCGGGTTGCTTTCTGCGCTGCCAAGCCAAATCGTGGTTCGTACCCGAGGATTGTGAGTAAGTCGGTCGTCAGACTCTCAAAGATCTCAATTTGCCGCGATGACAGGTTTCTCTCCCAACTGTTCACGCGAGTAGGATTGGGTCTATGGCCAGTCAGTGAGTGTTGATTGGCAGTGTAGGGAGGCACCTGAAATCCCCGTACTTCGCTCATGATCGGGTCGAAGGGAATGGCCAGCGCCGTACACACACTCTGTAGCGTATGGTGTGGGTCGCGTACCAGGTCTTCGTAGCGCACTCTAATGACCTGCCTTGGCCACCGTATTTCCGCCGCGAAACCGTACGCCAGGCATTCTGCCCAAAATCGTGCAGCGTTTTCGATCGTATTCGGTCCCCAGTCCAGTGGCAGGACAGATGCCTCGACCGCACGACCATCGCGAACGATATGCAACATCTTGGCGTCGGGGAAACACTGGAATAGCGTTCTAGCATAGCGAATGTTCTTCGGTGTATGGTCGACCCAGAACCGTGGCGTCGGTTTGTTGACTTTTTTGCCGTAAAGCTGCACCAACCATTCCATCAGCTCACGACAGGTCATTGGCTGTTGCGGGAGCATGGGCTCATCAAGCCCGAGTTCCCAGATCCGAAAGCTGGATCGTTGGCCTACGGCGCGGAGGAGAGCGGACGCATCCACGGCATCTTCGTGATCAGCGGCTGCAAGCCGACAGATATCGAACTTGAATTGCATCTCAGGAACGCAGAGATACTCACGATGACTTCCCAACATCGCGCCGAGAAGTGTCGTGCCACTCCGTTCACAACCGCCGATAAAAAGAGGATGCATGGTATGATACGCGTCGTGCTGCTTACGTTTTGTCGGTTGAAACCGTAGAAGAGTTTGGTTATGACAACTGCTCAACCGTCGTCAATTGTGGATGAGAACCATACATGAAGCCAACAGTCTTTGTACATACCAACCATAAGCAGCTTGTCGGTGCGCTCGTCTCGGCGTACTCGTTGCGACGAAACTCTCGGCACCCAGACGCCTTCGACATACGTATTCTTGAGCATCAGGCATATCCGTTTTTTCACGCTCGTGAGGGGCAGGCATTTCTGCATAGTGGGAAGCGTCGACTGTGGAGGAACGATGATCTTCAATCCTTTACGCCGCTGCGGTTCATGCCACCGGAGCTGATGGGGTATCAGGGACGAGCTGTCGTCATTGATCCTGATGTCTTTGCTGTTGGTGATATCTGGGAGCTGTTGTCGCAGGATATGCAGGGGCGTGCTCTCATGTGTGTCGCACGCCCTGGCCACAATGGACAATCGAGCTACCTGGCGTCGAGCGTGATGCTGCTTGACTGTGCTCAACTCACCGATTGGCGCTGTGAAGCGCAATTTGCTGAATTGTTCACCTTGACGCGTGACTATACTGAATGGATGGCACTGCACCATGAACCCCCAGAACGGATCGGCTTACTAGATCTGGTTTGGAACCATTTTGACACGCTGACTGCAGAAACAAAACTCCTTCACAATACCAAACGACAAACGCAACCATGGAAGACTGGACTTCCACGTGACTATACCGTGCGCGGGAAGGGGTGGCGCTCGCAGTTCAAAACCCGGATGAAACACGTACAAGGGTGGCTGCTGGGGCGCAGTCCAACGCAAGCCTGTTACACTCCCCATCCCGATCGGCGACAAGAAGCGTTCTTTTTTACGCTGCTGCGAGAATGTCTTGCCCAGGGGGTCGTTACCGAATCCCTCATCCGGGTGGAGATGCAACAGAACCACCTTCGTCATGATACCTTCGCTGTGCTTGAGCGCACTGCTCTTATGCCAGCAGTATAGCGCGGTTAGGTGCGGCTCAATCAGTTTGATTACGTGTCTCTTACACTTCTTCTTCGACGCGTTGTACTGGCTTTTCGGCAAAGCCGAGCAACGCTTTTATCTTGAGGGCAACTTCATCGATTTCGCGTGGTATGACTGACTGCTGAGACGGAAGTGGCGTGCCGAAGACACTCGCGCGTCCACCACGGATCAACGCGTGGTGCAGCTCAGCTAAGTCTCGCCGTGGTCGCACGATACCGCTGGCAATCAGCCACTGACAAAAATAGCTCACCATGCCTGACAGCGCAGAGTGATTGTCCGACAGCGGCTTCGCATGCGCTGCAACAGTGCTTTTGATCCACGCTTTGCAACGCTTGCGCCAGTTCTGCGCTTGTTTTCGTTCGGGAAGCGGATAGATGAAGAACGGCTTCCCTGTCGCAGCGGCTTCAGCCAGCATCGATTCGCTTTCGCCGGTGACCACTAAGATGTCAGCAAGAGCGAGAAACGCGAGATAGGGATTGTCCTGGGGCGCCCCTGGCTGCCATTCATAGAGGTACACCGCATCACCCAATGCGGCTCTGAGCGCGGCGGTTGCTTCTGTGGTCGTACGACGGCTAGTCGTAACGAACAGTGATCCACCCATTGTGTTCCCCAGGGTGTGGAGATCGGTGCCAAGCTGCTGTGCAATTGTTGCGTTGAATTGGTGACGATTTGTTGCCCCACCGACCAAGGCCATGATGCGAGGATGTGGTGCCTCAGCTACTAAGGCCTGCCAGTGCTGGGCTGCTTGTTGCAGTTGTTCGGCAGAGATTCGCGTCAATGGTGCAATTGTCTCAAGCCGTTGTGGGTGAGGCGTTTGGTGAAAATAGCTGCACGAAATCACCACATCAAACAATCCTGCGACGTGTCCACCCTTACGTCCGAGTTGCACCAACCGAGTAGCGCCTCGGCTTTGCCGTTGTATCCACCGGGCCACTTGGGCAGGCCGCCATCCCGCCGCAATTATGATGTGTGGCCAGGGCGGCGTCAGTGGAGCTGACCGGGTGTGATCTACTCCGAAACGCGTTGCCGCATACGGCCCAAGGAAGAACTTCAAGACAGCGGCAGTCTCGGTGAAGTGTAATTCTTTAATGGTAAATGGCCAGCCGAGAGCATGGGCGAGCCCAAGAGGCTGCGTTGTGTTCCCTGGTCGATCGTCAACTAAGACCCACACTGTTGGGGCAGAGGTTGAAACAATATCCGTTTTCACCACTGTCTGTGCTCACTGATTGGAGAGTAACTTCGTCTTCGTGAATTCGCTCACCTTTTGTTTTATCAAACAGCGCATGGTCTACGCAAGAACAGCGCTACGCGCTAAGCGCCTGCGGGGAATGCTCGACAGTTATGAGGTTACCATTTTCCAGTCGGTAGACCAGATCAGCGACCTGCAAAAGTGCTGGTTGATGAGAGATCACCAGAATTGTCATCGTTCCACGCAGCTTGCGAACCGTTTCACAAATTGCGGCTTCACTCGCTGGATCGAGTGCAGCCGTGGCCTCGTCGAGGATCAGTAGTTGTGGCTTGTGGATGAGCGCGCGGGCGATGGCGATCCGCTGTCGCTGCCCGCCAGAAAAACGCGCTCCGCGTTCACCGACGGGAGTATGCATACCCTCGGGTAAGGGGGCAATAAAATCCCAGGCCTCGGCAGCACGCAGTGCTGCTTCGACTCCGTCTTCAGTCAGGGTGCGGTCTCCTAATGTGACGTTAGTGAAAATACTCTCATGTAACAGGAACGTTTCTTGTGGCATGTATCCAACCGCTTGTCGCCAGGCACGCAGGTCAACTGTCCGTAACGGCATGTCGTCCAAGAAGACCTCCCCAGATTGTGGGCGGATAAGTCCAACGATGACATCTGCGATCGAGGTTTTTCCTGCCCCTGAGGGACCAATGATGGCTGTGATCTGCCCAACGGGAATCTGCAGAGACGCGCTACGTAACACCACATGATTGCCATACGACAAGGTAACATCTTGCAGCGAGATTTCTCGACACAAACTCGGAGAGGTACCCGGAGGAAGATCCTCTCGTTCTGCTTCGGCACGAGCGATAGTCTCGCGCAGTGACCAAAATGCGCTGTCACCCGCGACCATTTGTTGATACTGCTTTTGTACCTTGTTAATGCTGCTGAGGGTGCGCCCGAAGAGCAATGCCATCATGATGAGACTGTTCAATGGCAGAGCCCAAAAGGTGAGGGCGATGTACAATCCCCCTGCCAGCGCTGAGACGACCAGCGGTTCTTGTAAGGCTTTGACGGCTTCTTTACTGACGACATCACGTTGCAGAGCACGGTTGAGCTGGCGCGTTTCCTTTTCGAGCAGGTGCCCGATGAGGTCTGCCCGTGCCATTGCCTTCAACGGCTTGACCGCGAAGAGCACATCTGTGAGGCGAGCCAAAAGCGCCTTGAGGAGCGAAGTCTGTCGTTTCCCAGCGCGACGAGTCATACGCACAAAGCCGCCCAAACCGCCAACGATCAACAGTCCAACCAGGGCTGCACTCAGAGTGAATTGCCAGGAAACCGTCGCGGCGATGGTCAAATACAGCAACGTCTCCAGAACGAGCGCCATGATCGTGGCACCATGCAGATAGGCCTGCGAAGCACGGTTGGCTTCAGTGGCAAAGGCGTTCGAGAATCCACCGACCGGTTGCCGGAGATAATAGCTCCAACGGGCACTGAGCACGGCGCGGAGGAGCGCGAGACGTAAATCCGTGGCAACCTTCGCTACGGTATAGCCGACACGTTTCTGCGCCAGTAACATCAAGCCAGCTTTCAGGAACATCGCGGCGACGATGACGATCAAGAGGGTGCCAATCGTCAGTTCGAGGCCGAGACCACTCAAAGCATTGCCGATCATTCTGCTCAGTGGAGATGAGCCTTTGGTGAACGTTCCTTCTGCACTGCCAGGTTGTGAGGTGGCGAGGCCAAGTAATGGAAGGAGGGTAGAAAGCCCCAGTCCTTCTGCCACCGCGGCCAGCAGCAGACACCCCAAGGTAATCAAGCTCTGTTTGGGGTACATGCGGGCAAAGGTGAGTATCAGACGCATACAACAAAGAAGATAGTTGAGAATTAAAAATGAAAAATTAAAAGTCGAGGACAGTAATGGGTTCTATTCATTCTCCGGTCATCCCGCTGCTTCTACTGTTTGTCCATCGTCCGTCTGCCCATTATTCCACAACTGCACGAGGCGAGTAGTGTGATAGGCGAATGTCACAATCTGCCACACAATGATCAACGCAAAAGTTGGTAACAGAATACCGAGTAACCATCCCACCGTGAACAATGGGAGATTGATGTTGCGTCGTGAGATGAACGTTCGCATCTGGGTATCGAAGGGAGTACGAGAATAGAGCGAACGACCTGTGCGGGCAGTGATCACTCGCGTCACGATGCGATCGAGAATATAGAAAAGGGTCATCCAGATTGTCGCTTGAAAAATCGTCGAAGACGGGTCGCCGTTGCCGAGTGCCCACGCCCAGCCAAAATACCAGAGCGGTGGATGAATGAGGTCCGTCCCGTGATCAAGAATATTGCCAAACCACGACGAGCGAAAAGTGAGGCGTGCGAGCTTACCATCAACCGAATCAAGTACGCTCATCCCGTAAGAACAGAGAAAGCCCGCCAGCCAGTATGCGTGTGCATACAAGGGAACCGCGACCAGGGTAAGAAGCACGCTGATAATGGTAATGACGTTGGGATGAACACGCCACCTCGCCAATGGGCGTACCATGCGCCACACTAACGGTGGGTATACATACTTGGTAAAAAAGTCGGTCGAGCCCTTATAGTTGGACCAGAAGAGAAAATGCTCAGCTTGCGCTCGGCTCGGATCATCAGGAATACGAAAAAGATAGGCGGGAAAATCTCGCCGCAGTTTCTTGATGTATGTTGGCACCTCAGTCAATGCAACACTTCGGCAAGCGCCTTGCGGGATATTGTGCTCGGCGAGTTCGACGAGACCGGCTTCTGGGGTGTCTCCGGTCGGTGTCGTTCCTTCGAGGCGCAGAATCGCTGTTCGTGCAGCTCCTTCGCCTCCGTGAACGGCAAGTGAGCCTGATTGCTGTGCCAGGTACTGTAACAAACGCGCATCGCTTATCGCATCGGCGGCGAGTGCAAGAAGTGGTTCGCTATTTGGCTTCTGGACGGTGCGGGTGAGATGCTCGTGGAGCGATCCTTCCTTCCGGTCCCAACGTAAAGGAAGCGCGCGTGTGAGATCCGCTGGGAGCGACGGAGGAGGAGCCGAACCGGAAGGTATCAAGATACAAACGTCGGATGGAGTAATCTGCGCCTGGAGAATCGTTCGTAGCTGGCGTTCGAGCAAACTCATGCCAAATACGCGGATTTCACTTTGTGGATTCGTGGCATCAATCCAAATGCGCAAGTAACCCCCTCGATAAGGCAAAACGGACAAGGATTGCGAAAACGTATGTCCCTCGTAGTGAGGCGTCAACCCACCCTGGCCGAGAGAGCGCGGCATTGATAATACCGCGCTCATGCCACACGAGAAGACCTTCACTGTTCTCATCCTTGCCGGTCGTCGAGGGCCGACTGATCCGGTAGCCCACGCTGCAGGCTGTAGCCATAAAATCCTCGCGCCGGTTGCGGGCATTCCGATGATCGTGCGGGTGTTACGTGAAGTCCGCGTAGCTCCGCACGTCAAACGCATCGCTGTCAGTGTTGATGACCCAGCGATCCTCAATGCTCTTCCTGAAGTGCAGTCGTTAGTTGAAAGTGGTGCAATTCAGGTGCATCCCAGTGGGCCATCGCCAGCAGCGAGCGTGTTGGGTTATTTTCAATCACTTTCCCCGTCCGAACCACTGATCGTGACGACAGCGGATCATCCGCTACTGACGGCAGAAATGGTGAGCTATTTTTGTACGGCAGTAGCCGAAAGTGGTGCCGATGTTGTGGCTGGAGTGATGGCGGCGTCTGTCTTTCGTCAACAGTATCCGCACTCGAAGCGTAGCTTCATTCCACTGCGTGATGAAAGTTTCTGCGGCACCAACCTGTTTGCTCTGTGCACGCCTCAAGCCGCGTCAGCTGCGCAGTTCTGGGGACATGCCGGGCAGTTTCGTAAACGTCCCTGGCGCTTGATTAGCACCTTTGGTTTGACGAACCTCTTGTTACTTGCGCTCAAACGACTTGACCTTCAGGCTGCCATTCCCCGTGCTTCACGGGTGCTCGGTGCACGTGTTGCAGTCGTGCAGATGCCATTCGCTGAATGCGCGATTGATGTTGATAATCTTGATGACTTGGCGATGGCGACGCAGATTCTCAAGGCACGAGAAGGTCAAAGATAATGGAATCAATTCCCTGGCATTGTCATGTTTGCGAACGAGAGTTCGAAACCCGTGATGGAGGGCTCTGCCAACGGTGCCGTACGCCTGCGTGTCGGAGTTGTTTATTCCCGATAAAGGCGACCGTGCTATCAGGCGCGAGATCTGAGCCTCAATTCGTATGCAAGAAGTGCATGACCGAGGAGGAAAAGAGTGGCCTTTCTTTATGGTCGAAGCTCTTCCGTTGGTAGGTGGTATTTCCGTCGAGGCTTAACCCTATTCAGCGAAAACTTCCGTCTGTCTGCAACGTGAGTTCCTTTTTGCCGACGAAACACTGAGCCTGGTGGTTGTAAGCGCGCACGATCATACGAATGTGAAAACGAGAGCCGTTCTGTCCATTGTTGTTCCGTTCGATACGGTACAAATGATACTGAGCGCGACGTTTTGGTCGATGACCAATGGCGGAGGAGGAGCGTACACCAATCACAGGGATCGGGTGTGTTGGACCGGGAATGCTTCGCCGTACGGTTTTATGCAGATGGCCATGCAGAACCAGCTCTGCACCTGCCCTTCGCAAGACCTGACAAAAGGCAGCCGTGTCTGTTAACCGACGGCGAGCTTCAACGGCTTCATCTGGAGGATGGTGAATAAGCACGACACGACAAAGATCCGTCGTAGCGAAACGCTGTAGTAACTGTTCGAGCTCCTGTAGTTGTTGCGCACCAACGGAACCATTCGCTGCATCCCAGGCCGCCGGCGGAAAAGTTGTGTTCACTCCGATCAGTACGACTGGCTCGCGAATACGAACGGTGGGAAACGGCAAATACGCTTTCGCCGTTTGGCCTTCGACTTCGTTGACACTCCGCTCAGGCTGAGCGGAGAGGGTTGGTGTCGAAGGTTCCCACAACCCTTGATCCGACTGTAAATACGCTTCCCAATGTTTCCACGAGCGTTCGTATGACACGGGAATATACGCATCGTGATTGCCTGGGATGATAAAGACTTTTTCTGGTGTCCCTATCTTTCGTAGCCACGGTACTGCCGCAGAAAATTCTTCTTCAAGACTGATGTTGGTGATATCGCCGGTGACAACCACCGAGTCGTGGGGTTGCTGATGTAAGTCGGCGATGAGCGTCTGCAAGACTTCGGGGCGGTAGAGGTGCTGTCGTCGCAAGGTCCATGAGAGCCAACCCAGGATACGCTTGTTGAGCAACACAAGCGGATTGGTCACACGGGCTGAAGTGACATGCAGATCTGAAAGATGAGCGAGTGTATACACGTCGTGAGTCATACGAGCATCTTAGCCTATACCATGTCGTCTACCCGTATGATAATACAACCTCTGCACTGGAACGGAGAAGAACGGCACTGATGATGAAGGAAACGAAGCATGCGTGGATTGTCACAGAGTCCCAGCACGTGCATGTCCGCGTGTGGGGGATTACACCAGCAGAGCGTTTGCGACGGACCTTATGTGCCGCAGAAATTGCGAATGACCACATCAGCATCGGTCCGACTCTCGAAGCTGTTCCTGTCTCAGGTTCTTTACTTCTCTTTCGCTCCGACTACGTATTTGATGAACGACTTGTCAGAGCGTTGGTAACGTCAACTGATACGGTGCTCGTCACACCATCAACGACCAACGATAGCGAAAAAACGGTTGCTGCGCACGTGACTGCCCCTCATGTGGCAACCGCAACCGCTCTCTTGAATAGCCGATCGTTTGCGAGAGAGGACGCTGCGGAATTGCATCTCGTCCGCCCAACGGACTTGGTTCCTGCCTACACCGCAACCTTGCGTAAGACCGATCCACCGTATGTGTTTGCCGTACAACCGGAGAACCTTGCCGAGATCGAAGCACGGATTTTTGCTGCCTCATACAAAGGTATCACTGATCTGGTGACGAAGTGGGTGTGGCCACGCCCTGCACGGGTAGTGACTCGGTGGTGTGCCAATACTGGAATTACGCCTAATGCCATCACGTTCTTGAGTTGGGTGTTGGTCGTATTGGTGACGTGGTTGTTCCTGCGCGGAGACTTTGGTCTTGGCTTAATTCTCGCCTGGTTGATGACGTTTCTCGATACCGTAGATGGGAAGCTGGCGCGAGTGACGCTGACGTCGAGCCGCATTGGCCACGTGCTCGATCATGGACTCGATATTCTGCATCCGCCGTTTTGGTATCTTGCCTGGTCGATGGGGCTTCTCTTGTCTCCTGATGGTGGTGCGCTCAGTGCTGACAGCAATGTGGCTGCGTGGCTCAGACCTGCAGGATTGATTACTGTGGTTGGCTATATCGTCGGTCGGCTGATCGAAGGGCTGTTCATGCTGTTATTCAAAATGGAGATCCACTGCTGGCAGCCGATCGATGCGTTTTTTCGCACCATCACTGCACGGCGGAATCCGAACTTGCTGTTACTATCTGCAGCGACACTTGTGGGCAGGCCTGATGTGGGCTTGGTACTGGTGGCGTTATGGACCCTCTTGTCGATTGTGTTTCATACCGTGCGCGTGTTGCAGGCGCTGGCACAACGCCTGCGTGGTCAGTCCATCGCCGCAGTGTGGCAGGACACTAGTGGGTCACCCGCTTTAGCGACAGAGGCAATGGGCAAGCTGCAACGCCAACCGGAGAGTGCGGCGTGAGTGGTGGCGGTCCGCGACGAGTGGGGTCTATGCGTTCGCAGCAATTGTTGCTCTTCCTTCCGTTGCTGTATGTACTAACGGTTCCTGTCGCCAGTTTAGCCGAGAATCAACGCGGTAATCCGGCTGCCCAAGTGCTCCCTGGCGAATTCGCCTCTGAGCATTGGGAATTTACTGCACGATTCGACTCAGGTCACTTACTGTTTGTTGAATTTATCATGACCAATATCGGTCTCGGCGATCGGAATGCAGCAGTATTTGGCCATGTTGTCCCTCCGCAGGGAAAACCCCATCGCTTCACTAATGGTCGGACAGAAAAATACTGGACCCTTTCTCCAGATCGCCTGCGGATGGAAGTGGGCACGAGTCTGCTCGATATGCACTCGCCGACGTACAAGATGCAAGTGACGAAACGGAGCGTGCGCTTAGACTTACAGATGACTCCTGATGCCCGCCCGTTGTGGTCGCCGACACTTGCTCCACCAGGCTATGCCCTCGATCTCTTAGCGCTCGCCGTGCCGATTGAAGGGACCTTGTGGCTCAAAGGAATGACCGAGCCGCTTTGCGTGCGAGGAACGGTGACGGTAACGCATAGTTGGACGAATGCTGCAGGTTCTTCTCTGGTTTTGCGGCGAGTCGAAATGTTTACCCTGCAGGAGCAGCTCCCTGTGTATGGCATTGACCTCACTGCACCAAACGGAGCGCGAAAACGCTGGCTGGTGATGAAACTGCCGGGTCAACGCGAGTATGTTTCTGAGCACTTTGACCTCTCTCTCGATGGTGAGTTGAAGAGCACGCACGATCGTGGATACAGCGTCCCGAGCGCGATGCAATTGAAGAACGCCGAGCTGGCAGGGCAGATACGATTAGAGTCTCAAATTCTCCATGCCGATCCCTTTATCGATCTCCCCCGTCCGTTCCGCTATCTGGTGTCGCTGGCACTTGATCTTCGCCCGCAGAGAGTGTGGGCGCAATCACAGTTTGAGATGACGTGGCAAGCGGCATCCAGTATCGCGTCAATGCCGAAACTCGGCGACGGCATAACCGCGGTGACGTTTCTGAGTCCACTCCCTACTACGTTGTTGCAGACGAGAGCCGAGCTGTTCCAGAGGTAACGCGTGCGCATTGGCATATTGAACAACCTGCGCGCGGGTCGCAGCCAGCGCCGCGTTGCCCGTATGTTGGCGTTTCTCGCTCGTTGTCCAGAGATCCCCCATGTTGAGACGAACTCTGGTGAACATGTCCAAGACGCACTCCTGACACTGGCAAACCAAGACATTGATATTTTAGCGGTGAACGGTGGTGATGGAACGCTCCAGCGAGTGCTGACGGAAATTGTAGGGAACAAGTTGTTTGCCAAGATGCCAGCGATCGTGCCACTGCGTGGTGGACGGACAAATATGATTGCGCTGGACATCGGCAGCCAGCGGAACCCTGTCGCTGCACTCGCCACGCTGCGTGACAGCACTCGCAGTCCTGGGTCTCTCAATGGCAGAATGATTGAGCGCGCCGTACTGCGTATGGACCTTGAGCCAGATGGAGTCACGCACTATGGCATGTCGTTCAGTGTCGGTCTGTTGCCGCGTGCGATTGAACTGACCCACCGCATGTTTCCCGAAGGGCGAGCGCAAGGCGTCTTGGGTTCAGGGATCGTTGCTGGCGGGTTGGTGCTGCGGGCGGCATTTGGCACGTTGGACGGTATTTTGCAGCCTGATCGGATGGAAATCGTACTGGAAGGGAAACCGCTACCGACGAAAGAATTTATCTTGATGTTGGTGACGACGCTAGACAAGTTCTTCTTGCGGCTCTGTCCGTTCTGGGGACGTGAGAACGCCCCCATACGCTTTCTTGCTGTCGCGGCTGGAGCGGTGCGGCCACCGTTGGTGTTGCCACGGATTTTATATGGTCGCCCACCTGCCTGGATTACCCCAGAGGTCGGCTATACGAGCCACAATGTTAACCACATCGAACTGCGAGTTGATTGTGGCTTAGTTTTGGATGGGGAGATGTTCGCGCCACGGCCTGGCCGGATCGTTCGACTCTCAGCAGCACAGCAGATAAATTTTGTACGAGCATAATAACTATGGATATTGTCCCTGTGTCTCTCAAACAAATGGTGACTGAAGAATTGCTGCAGGCGGCACCGGCGGAAGTCGATGTCTTTATTGATGCGATCCGCCAACGCTTTGGCACGACAGTGGTAGCGATTCTCTTTTATGGCTCGTGTTTACGTAAACGGGCGTTAGAGAACGAGGTCGCCGACTTTTATGTCCTTGTCGATTCGTACGATGCTGCCTATCGGTCGTCACCGTTTCTGCGATCGTCGAATACGCTTCTTCCTCCCAATGTCTTTTATATGGAACGATCCCGCGGCGATGTCACACTACGAGCGAAGTATGCGGTGATCTCATACCGTGACTTTGCCCATGCTGCCTCCTCGCAGTGTCTGCACTCAATCGTGTGGGGACGGTTCTGCCAACCCGCGCGCCTGGTGTATGTCCGTGATGAGGCTGCGCAGCATGTCGTGATTGAAGCAGTGGGACAGTCGATCATGACGATGGTGGCGCGCATTGCACCGTTATTGCTAGCCTCTGAAGAAACTGAGCCGATGGCGTTGGAAGAGTTATGGCAACTAGGGTTTCGCGAAAGCTATCGCATGGAGTTACGCCCAGAACTACCGGGGACGATTCGTGCCCTCTATGAAACCATGCCGCAACGCTATCACCGTGTCGCCGATGCGGCATTCCACGACCTTGCCCGTCATGGGTGGTTGTGGGTGCGGACGGATGCTGCGCATGGGTATGTGACGATTCCCAAGTTGCAATTGTGGTACACGCGCCTCAGTTGGCACTGGCGACGGCCTTTCGCGAAGGGCATATATTTCTTACGGCTGGCCAAGTCGGCCTTCACATTTGGTGACTGGTTTCCCTACGTTCTGTGGAAAATTGGTCGCCACCGCGGTGAAAATCTTGAGGCCACCGACCGACAGCGCAAACATCCCTTTATCTTCGGCGTGCCGGTGTTGATCAAGCTTCTGCTGCGGGGGGATCTGCGGTAGAGAAGAGCTTGCGAGTGTTTTGTCGTTATCGCTTACCATTGTCATTGCGAGCGGAGCGAAGAATCTCTCTGAGCGACCC
The DNA here is from genome assembly GCA_016874775.1 of Deltaproteobacteria bacterium. Lineage (NCBI taxonomy): Bacteria > Pseudomonadati > Myxococcota > Myxococcia > Deltaproteobacteria bacterium. Next base: position 5,591 of record VGTJ01000043.1, on the reverse strand, counting down.
TTCGTTACACTCAGGGTGACACATGTGGGAGTGTGATTTCTTGTGATCCAAAGACGGTGTGACGTCAGTTCGTGAGAGAGGATGCTGCAGCAATTTCTGCACAGCCGCAAAAATCCCCCGTTCTTCGGTTTGGCGATAGGGAGACCCCGGGGAAAGTTGGGCTACAAGCTGACGATGGACTGCGCCAAGGCTGTGATACGGCAGTGTTGGTAAGAAGTGGTGGAGGGCGTGATAGCGGAGGCCAACTGGTGCGGCAAGAGCAGTGAGCCACGGTAGTCCGGTCAGATTGATCGAGTCTAGCAGTTGTTCTACGGTCGTGAGTTGTCGACCGTCGTTCTGATACCGATGTGCTGCCAACGTGCGCACTTGGTTAACGATGGCAACTCCCGCGCCGATGATATACCAGTGGCATAGCCAGCTCAGGGGTAATGCGCCGTACAGAAAAGCAAAGAGTGCACTCCAGAACGCGAGGGTCGTCGCGAGTTCTAGGGTATAGCAGCGAAGATGGTCATCTCTCTGAGGAAGTGGGCGCATATAGTGTGGGTTGATGACCAACGATGAGGCTCGGGTGAGCAGGAAACGACGAAGTGGTGGCAATAAGAGGGACGGTCCCCCGAAGACTCCCCAACGCAGTGCGAGCAGTGCCGGAACGAAAATCATACCGGCAACAAACCGGAAAATATGGAACTGGCTCCACTGTGCAATCGGAGCGTATTCAGGGTCGTGTGCGGTTGCAAACGTTGCCTGGCGATGATGATCGCCGTGGGAGTCATACATCACACTCGGTAGCAAAAACGGAACTCCGACCAACAGATTCCAGGCGAGTTCGAATCCTGGTATTGAACCACGTTTCAGGTGTGCGAGTTCATGAATAAAGATAGTTGCTCGGAGAAGAGCGATAATGGCAGTTGTTGTGGCCGCGATATAAAGGAAGGAAAGAAACGGAGCGTTCATGGCGACAACGAAAGCTCCCCAGCCGATGAAGGTCGACAGAAGCAGATCACACCAGTACAGCCACGAAATTGGGAAAAACGCAGTCACGAATTGACGACGGAGGTCGGTCAGCAGACGTGTTTCTTTATCTGCGTCGTTCTGGGTCTGTGAATGTTGCTCCATTGCTCTCACCTAACGGGAAAAATAAGACAAACTCAAGAGCAAGTCCTCAACTGCCAAACGCGAGGCAAATTGCCCCATGTTTCAGCAGAATTTTCACCGAGAGGCCTTATGCCCCTTGTAAAACATGGGAAGTCTGTTATCTACCGGCTTCAGTATTGTTGCAGGGATATTACTACACACTTCTGTGGACACTTCAGAACCGCTTTCTCGTCCTGTAGTACAGGAGGACCGTCGTGTGCTGGTGACGGGGGGTACCGGTTTCATCGGTTCTCACCTGGTTGCAGCATTGGCGGAGCAAGGCTGTATACCTCGCGTTCTTGTACGAGCTACCAGCAACATCACGTCGCTGAGCGCACGTGGTGTTGAGTGCATTATTGGTGGGCTCGACGATCCCGCTGCCCTTGAGCGTGCCGTGAGCGGTGTAGACACGGTTATTCACCTTGCGGCAGTGACGCGGGCGCGGTCAGAAAAAGAATACTTTCAAGTAAACGCGGAAGGGACGCAGCATCTCGTAGAGGTGTTGCGTAGCGCGCAACCACGACCACGACGACTGATCTATGTCAGTTCACTAGCGGCGGCAGGGCCATCTCTGGATGGGGTGCCGGTTGACGTGCACGATGTGCCACGACCGATCACGTCATATGGACGCAGTAAGCTGGCGGGAGAGGCGGTATGTCTGACGATTGCAGATGAGATGGAAGTGCTGATCTTACGACCACCGGCAGTGTACGGACCTGGAGATCGTGATCTTTTTCGTTGTTTTCAAATGGCGACCCGTGGAATTCTTCCGGTCCCAACCGGTCCCGTCCGGTGGATTCAGTTCATCCATGTACATGATCTGATAAATGCTTTACTGTGTGCGGTAACGGCAGGGCAAGCGAGTGGGGTGTATCACGTAGCTGAGCCGCAACCGTACGCATGGGGACAAATTACCGATTGGCTGGCGAAAGCGGTTGGTCGGCAGGTGCGAGCTGTCCGCGTTCCTCAATGGGGCATACGAGCTGCGGCAGCAGTAAGTGAACTCGGCGCTGCCATGATTGGCCGAGCGACGATTTTTAACCGGGAGAAGGCTGAAGAGTTGCTTGCTCCTGGCTGGTTATGTGAAACCGAAGCCGTAAAAAGAGACCTCGGCTTTGAAGTCCGTATTCCACTGCCCCAGGGGTTGGTGGGAACCGCGAGTTGGTACCGCGAGCATGGCTGGTTGTAGGGAATGGTGTGTGGGGGATGCCTGCATGAGGAAATTGCAGGAGGCTGCTCTGTTGTTCCAATGGACAGCTGTGGATGTTTACGGAGAGGGGGCAAGGAATGAATCTTCTCGATAAGTGCGTGCGCTTTACTCGGGCCCGAGAGGCGCAAGCCGCTGGATTTTATCCGTTCTTTATTCCTATCGAATCGTCAGATGGTGCTGAGGTGCTTGTTCGTAACGAACCCAAAATCATGATGGGTTCAAATAATTATCTGGGTTTGACTCACCATCCGAAGGTCATTGCTGCTGCTGAAGCTGCCCTCAAGAAATATGGCACTGGCTGTACTGGAAGTCGCTTCCTCAATGGCACATTAGACCTGCACGAACAACTCGAAGACCGGTTGGCGCGTTTCTTGGGGAAAGAAGCCGCCCTGGTGTTTAGTACTGGCTACCAAACCAACCTCGGCGTGGTCTCTGCGTTATCGCATAAGGGAGACTACATCTTTCTCGATAAACTCAACCACGCGAGCCTCGTTGATAGTGCGCGCCTCGCCTATGGTACCGTCTGTCGCTACCATCACAATGATATGCGTGCGCTAGCGCAGCAGTTGGCCCAGGCTCCGGCGAATGCCGGCAAGTTGATTGTCACTGACGGTGTGTTTTCCATGGACGGTGACATCGTGAACCTGCCAGACATGGTGACGTTGGCAGAGTGTTATAACGCCGACATTCTTGTTGATGATGCCCATGCGATTGGCGTGCTCGGAGAACTTGGTGGCGGCACGGCGCAGCACTTTGGCTTAGAAGATAAGGTGTCACTGATTGTGGCAACGTTCTCCAAGTCACTTGCCTCGATTGGTGGGGTTGTTGCTGGTGCAGAGCCGGTGATCCATTACCTGAAACATCACGCCCGTTCACTCATTTACAGTGCCAGTATGCCGCCAGCCTCGGTCGCGACCGTCTTGGCCGCACTCGACGTGATTGAAGAAGAGCCGGAACGACGCGAGGCGTTATGGCGGAATACTCGTCGTATGCAAGAAGGACTCAAGAGCCTTGGCTACGATATTGGCGAAAGCGAGACCCCAGTGATCCCCGTCCTGATTGGCGATCTTGCCGAGATGATCGTGTTGTGGAAGCAAATGTTTGATTCAGGGATTTTTACCAACCCGGTGATTCCGCCAGCCGTGCCTGAACATTCGTGTCGGCTGCGTATTTCGATGATGGCTACCCATACAGACGAGCAGATTGATTACGTGTTAGATGCCTTTGCCCAGCGTGTTCGCCAACGCGCGGCAGTATAGCGCAACGGGTAAACCCCAAGGCGGTCGCGCGAGGACAAAACATGCCGACGGCAGTGCGTATTGTCCCAGTTCATGACCGCCGCGATTTGCAGCACTTCCTCAAACTTCCCTGGCAGATTTACCGCAACGATCCCTTCTGGGTGCCACCGCTCCTCTTCGATCAGAAACAACTACTCAATCGTCGCAAACACCCCTTTCACCAGCATGCTGAGGTCGAATACTTTCTTGCCTGGCGTGGTGAGGAAGTCGTTGGCCGTATTGCGGCGGTCATCAATCATCAATATGTCCAGTTTCATGAGGAGAAGACCGGGTTTTTCGGCTTCTTTGAGAGTGTTGACGATGTCGAGGTTGCTTCGGCGTTGTTGACGACTGCAGAGCAATGGGTTGCTGCTCGTGGAATGCAGCACATCTGTGGCCCCATGAACTTTTCGACCAATGAAGAATGTGCGTTGTTGGTCGACGGCTTTCACTCTGCACCAACAGTGATGATGCCGTATAATCCGCCCTACTACGCTCCGTTGCTTGAGGCAGCGCAGTACCACAAAGCGAAAGATCTGTTGGCGTACCTCTTAGATGACACGACACCGCCGCCGCGACTGGTGCATGGGGTCGAGAGATTGCTCCGCCACCAGAAAATTGTCATTCGCCCATTCAATCTCAAACAATTCAAACAAGAGGTCGAAAAACTGACGGTTATTTACCAGAGTGCCTGGGAGCGGAATTGGGGGTTCGTACCCATGACACCGGCAGAGTTCGATACCTTTGCTGATCAGATGTGGTGGGTGGCGAATCCGAATCTCTGTTTACTTGCAGAAGCGAATGGCGAAGCAATCGGCTTTGCCCTTGCCTTGCCAGACTACAATCAAGTGCTGCGCCACATGAATGGGCGACTCTTGCCCTTTGGGATTGTGAAGTTTCTCTGGTACCGGCGCAAAATCTCTCGTGCGCGGGTGTTGATACTAGGCTTGAAACCTGGATTTCGCCGACGCGGGATCGACGCGATGTTGTACTTACGCTTATGGCAAGAAGCGCCAAGAAACGGCTATCCGGTAGTTGAGTGTTCGTGGATCTTAGAGGACAACTGGGATATGCGCCGCGCTCTCCAACGCATGGGAGCGCGACTGTACAAGACGTATCGGGTGTACGAGAAGCAATTGGCAAACGCGACAACGTCATAACAAGAGGTGATGTCCCTGCTGAAGGGACCTTCCCTCAGTCCTCGGGGGAAAGACCGGAACGGGGTAAAGCGTTCGTTGCGACGTTGCTACAATCTTCTAGTGCTTACTGGTACTTGTCAAAAACCCCAGCACCTCTTCACTATGCCCCGCAGGTTTCACGCTGGTGAATACCTTCGCAATCTTTCCTTCGGGGTCGATGACAAACGTATTGCGTGCCGATAACTTTGCGCCGTTGTACTCCATCACCGAGCCGTATTTCGTTGACACGGCGACATCGGTGTCTGCCAACAGCTTAAAACTCAGCTCTTCTTTCGCGCAGAACTCTTTGTGTGATTCCGCGGTATCCACACTGACACCTAGGATCACCGCATTCATCTTTTCGTACTTTGCCAAATCCTGTTGGAAGTTGCGCGCTTCAAGGGTGCAGCCGCTGGTGAAGTCTTTCGGATAGAAGTAGAGCACAACCCACTTGCCGCGATAATCTTTGAGGCTGGCGGGCTTGCCTTCGTTGGTGGTGAGGCTGAAATCGGGTGCCGGCGAACCGACGGCTGGCGTGTCGGCTGTTGCGTCACTCCATGTCAGGATTAAAGACAACAGCAAAGAGACACTCACTGATAGCATATATTCAGAAAACCATTGACGCAGGGTCATGCAAGCCTCCTCTTAGGCGAATTCTGGAAAAGAAAATCCCCCTATATCAGTCAGGAGTAGCGGGGCGGATGAAGATGTCCCACTTGGGCAACTTGGGATGACGCTCCAGTCGCGCTTCGACCGTCCGCATGGCTGTCTTGTTCAGGGTAATGCCGCGCA
>VGTJ01000042.1 GCA_016874775.1 Deltaproteobacteria bacterium | reverse complement strand
GCGCTTGGAGGTGGTGCGCCGTTCGGCAGACGCCAAAGGCTTTACCGTGTTGCCCCGCCGCTGGGTGGTGGAGCGGTCCTTCGGTTGGCTGGGGCGCTAGCGGCGCTTGTGTCGGGACTTCGAACATACCACCGTTTCCAGTGACGCTATGGTGTACTTGGCCAGTATCCGGCGCACGCTGCGGATGGTGACGACGGAAAATACGAATTAAAAAACACTTTCTTAATACTTTACGCACCAGATCGTCCATGTTCCCCAAGCTGTAGAGTGACCGAACTCTGTCGTAATTGCAATGCCGCAGTTCTCTCAGCTCCACCGTGAGAGTTGAAAACTCAGCGAGCTAGGGTGGCGATTCCTGCGACTCTTTTGCCTCTGGCGTGGACTTCCTCTGACTGGTCTGCTACACAACGAGCGGGTACAGAGTCGCATGTGGCGTACGCTATCGTTTCGTACTTCAATAGCTGCGGTGTTGGCACTGCTGTCTCTTGCTCCGCCGTCGTTGGGTTGGCGTGGGGTGATCGACTGTGCTCGACGCTGCCAGCTCGCGGCTACCACCGGCGCGCATTGTCCGCTGATGTATGGCGTCCATCACAGCACCTCGCGTCATCACTGTCATGAACAGCAAACCACAAAGCATACTCCTGCGTTGCGCTGCGCCTGTCCACAGTCGTCTTCACCCACAGCATCGCCCCCTGAGGGGACCCATTTCCTTGTGCCACCGGCATATCGACTTCTGACGGTTTCCACGAATCGCTTTGCGGTCCTGGAACCGCATCTTGTGATTCTCTTTTCTATTATCCCGCCTCCCGATCCCCCTCCTCGCCTCGCCTCGCTCCATTCCGCGTAAGGTCCGCAGTTTCATGCTCTTCAGTTGATGGTAAACGTCCGTCTGCAACCGCAGTCGGGTGCTGGACCGTACGCGCATAGACATTCTCACGACGACGTTTCGCTGGCTGACAAGTGCGTTGCAAGCGACTTTGCTCACATGCGGCGGTCGATTACCGCGAAACGCATCAATATCACGGACTATTCGGGCAATAGCACCGGAGCGGCTATGTATCATATTCGTTTAAGAACGGCAGAACATCGGGCACTGACACACGCCTTAGAAACGACTGCGAATCAACGTCTACAACGCCGCTATCAGGCCGTGGTGATGGTGCATCAAGGCTACTCGCGCCAGCGTATTGCGGCTGACCTTGATATTCACCGCACGACTCTCACCCAATGGTTACGAAAATATCGCACCGGCGGGCTCACCAGTAACAACACACAATGGAGAACATATCGATGAAGACACTACGAAAACAACAACTTGTGATTGGTACCCTGCTCGCCCTCGTCGTGAGTAGTTTCCTACACGCTGGCTATGCTATAGGCGAAGAGCAAAAGGGCGTGGTGCAGCTCCCTGCAGTGACCGTAGAAAGCAGTGCAGAGGTGCCAGAGCGCACTCGTACCGAAGAGCAAGCACGCAAAGAATTACAACGTACACCCGGTGGTGTTGCGCTGATCGGCTCCCAAGAGATTCGTGAAACGCGAGCGACTGCTTTGCAAGACGTTCTGGACTTCGTACCGGGCGTCATGGTGCGACCGCGCTTTGGCAATGTCGCCGACGAGAGTCAGATTTCCATTCGTGGCTCAGGGTTGCGCAACAACTATCATCTTCGCGGTTTAACGCTGTTGATTGATGGGTTCCCCTTGAACAATGCCGATGGCTTTGGGGATTGTGAAGCGGCGGAGTTACTCGCCACTAAGCGCATCGAAGTCTACAAAGGCGCCAATGCCTTGCGTTTTGGCGTGAACACTCTGGGCGGAGCAATCAATTTGGTCACACGTACTGGAGAAGACAATCGACCGTTTGAGCTGCGCACGGAAGGCGGGTCATTCGGATTCATGAAGTATAGCGTGGCAACAGGGTATACCTCCGGCCCTTTTGATCTCTACCTTGGGTTGACCCATACGAGCCAGGATGGCTATCGTCAGCACAGCGAGTTGACCCGCCGACGCGCGTATAGCAGCTTTGGCTATCGTCTTGCCAATGGCACGACGCTACGACTTGATTTGAACTATACTCGGAGTGACCAAAATATCCCTGGCGCGCTCACCCGCGAGGAGTTCAAGCAGAATCCACGACAACGTAACCCCAACAATGTCGCCGCCAAAGAAGCGCGCGATTTTGATTATTATCGCGGGGCTTTCACGGCTTCGATTCCTTTAAGCGACACCCAAACCCTCGATTGGTTTACGCACCTCAATGATCAGTATCTCGAACATCCGCTGAGTTTTGCCGTTATCAATCAGAATACCTACAACTGGGGTTCAGAAGCACGGTATCAGCTGACCGCCCCCATTGCGGGTTACAAAAACCGGCTCACGGTGGGGCTGCAATACCATCAAACACGCCAGGTTGAGCAATGGTTCGAGAATGTACGTGGCAATCATGGGGCGAAAGGCCGCGATCAAATGAACAAAGCCACGTCCATGGGCCTCTATGTCGAGGAACAGCTCAGCCTGACTAATAGCTTTATGGTACTTGTCGGCGGGCGTTTACAGTATGTGCGCCGTGCGATTGATGACGCGTTCCTTGGCGACGGCAGCAGTTCGAATTCCATCGAGTACGTGGACGTGTCCCCAAAAGTCGGCTTTGTGTGGAACGTGCATCCCACCGTACAAGTCTACGGCAATGCCAGTCGCGCTTATGAACCACCATTGTTGCTGGAAATTACCTCGCCAGGACAGCTCAGCAGTGACCTGCGTTTGCTGAATCCGCAAAAAGCCTGGCAATTCGAGATTGGTACACGTAGCACCACGAATGAGTGGCTGTGGTGGGACATGGCGGTGTATGACATCGAGTTGTGGGATGAGATTCAGAACGTCAATATCCAACCGTTTCCCAACGCGCCGTTTACCATCCCGCGCTTTCGCAATATTGATCGTTCGCGTCATCTCGGCGCAGAATTCGCGGTGGACGCGCTCCTGGTCAAAGATGTGAACCGCTTGCTTGGAGGATACACACTGGGTGATACGCTGCGGCTCCGCACGGCCTACACGTGGTCACATTTTGTCTTTGTTGACGACGTGAACTTTGGCAACAACGATATTCCTGGCGCGCCAGAGCACGCGTTGTATAGCGAACTCCGCTACAACAATCCGCTGGGGTTTTGGTTCGCGCCCAATGTGCAAGTGATTCCCACGGGCTATTTCGCCAATAGCGAGAACACGGTCCGCACCAATCCCTACACCCTGGTCAATTTGCGCTTCGGCTACCAGTATAAGCCGTGGAACCTCGACCTCTTCTTTGAAGCCCGGAATCTGATCGACAAGGACTATATGTCTGGCGTGATTGTTGATGATGCCAACGGCCGCTTCATCGAACCGGGTGACGGACGTGCATTCTACGGTGGGATCAGTTATCGCTGGCAGTAACGGAGAAGCGAATGCGCATAGCTCACCGCCGCAGTGCTTCTGCCCTGTGGCATCTGTTGATCGTGTGTATCACTTGTCGTGCGCTTGGTGGCATGACGGCGGCAGCACAGTCGTCGTCATCAGCCTCCCAGCCGAGTACAACCTCAGCCTTCGTCAACGGCCAGTGGTTCAATGGCACAGAGTTCCGCACTGAGACTGTGTATATCGTGAACGGTCGCCTAACACGGATGAAACCACACCGTGTTGATGTCGAGAGGGACCTCACGCAGGGTTTTGTCATCCCGCCCTTCGGCGAAGCCCATAACCATAACGTCGAAGGAGCATGGAACATCGACGCCGTCATCCAAACGTACCTGAAAGCCGGCGTCTTCTACGTCAAGAATCCGAACAACATTCCCGACTTCTCCGAGCAGATCCGTGACAAGATTAACCATCCAACCAGTATGGATGTTGCCTTTGCCAATGGCGGACTGACCACCTCTGGCGGCTGGCCGATTGCGTTATACGAGCACGTGTTACGCACGATGCGGTATGCCCCGGTGGTCGGGGAATTAGCGCCGGGCTGGTTTGCCAACCGCGCCTATTTCATCATTGATAGTGAAGCCGATCTACGTGAGCGGTGGCCGCAGATCATGGCGCGCAAACCAGACTTTGTGAAAGTGTACTTGGCGTCTACAGAAAACTTTGAGAAGCATCGCAATGCCGCTGATCGGCACGTTCGGAGAGGAGTGAATCCGCTCTTTGTCCCCATGATTGTCGCCAGAGCTCATGCAGCAGGATTACGGGTGTCCGCGCATGTCGAAACTGCGAGTGATTTTCATGTCGCACTGGTGTCCGGGGTCGATGAAATCGCCCATCTCCCTGGGTTTGCCATCACGAGTCCAGCGCAGGCGCAGCAAGCGCACATCAGCGATGACGATGCCGCACTCGCAGCCAAGAATAACGTGACCGTCGTCACCACCACACGACTGAGCCACACCTGGCATGGCGGCGAACATGGACATGCAGGTGGGCACGGTCAAGACAAGGCATTGCTCGTGTCAGCGATAGAAGGACAGCAAAAACAGAACTTGCGGGTACTCCACCAGCACGGCGTTAAGCTCGCCATCGGCAGCGACCACGACGAGACGTCGGTCCCAGAAGCACTGAACCTGCACCGCTTGGGCGTATTCGATAATCGCACCCTGCTGAAAATGTGGACAGAGGCCACGCCGCTGGCAATCTTTCCAGGCCGCGCGATTGGCTCGCTCGCCGAGGGCCAAGAAGCCAGTTTTCTCGTGCTACGTTGTAATCCGCTTAATGATTTTGCCTGCGTGGAGCAGATCACGCAGCGCGTGAAGCAAGGGTCTGTACTTACCCTACCAACCAACTGACGGGGTAAGTGCTCGATTCATCACGACAAAGGAGTTTCCCATGATCTGGCTAATTATATTCACACTTCTCTGCCTGCAGGCGGCGGCCACGCACGCCGCAGAACTCACCCGTGGTGCACGAGCCGAGTTCACACATGCCGGGAAAGGGCACGAAGTGGAACTGTCAGGCACGGCGGTCGCTGCTGGTCGAGACGGTGACGTATTTATGGCCTGGGCGCGGCACGACGACCACACCAACAATCTCTATGTCACGCGCTTTACCAAAGACGGCAAAGGCACTGAAGTTGTCCGCGTCAATCCTGACGGCATGGCCGTCGATTCGCTGCATCAATCGCCTGATATTGCGCTCGGAACAAACGGTGAGATTTATGTCTCTTGGTCCTCAGCCAAAGCTAAACCAGAAGGGACCTTGTTCGCCTCGGATGTGCGCCTCTCGCGCTCGCTTGACGGCGGACAACGCTTCGACAGCCATCTGCGTATCAATGAAGATCGACCGATTTCTCATTCGTTCGAAGACCTGGCAGTCACTGTGGACGGAACCGTCGTTGTCTCCTGGATTGATACACGCGAAGGATGGGACAAAGCGGGGACCTATCTGGCCCGTGTTGGTCAACAAGGATCACAGCTAGAGAAGGTCGTCACCCTTGGTGGTAACACCTGTGTGTGTTGCCGCTCGCATGTGACGACTGGTCCCAACAACACCGTTGCGGTCCTCTGGCGCACGGTATTCCCTACGGATATTCGTGACATGACGGTACGTCTCTCCAGCGATGGCGGTCTCTCGTTCTCGCCAACTACACGTGTGCATAAAGACCGCTGGCAGCTCAACGCCTGTCCGCATCGAGGCGGGACGGTCGGCATCGACGCGCAGGGGCGTGTGTACACGACCTGGTACACCGAGGGCGCCAAGCAACAGCCAGCAATACTTTTTGCTACGTCCAAGGATGGGAAACGGTTCTCCTCACCACTGCGCCTTGATACCTCACGTGGCTCGGTTCCCGATCACGTGCGTATGGCGACCGATCCGGCTGGACGCACGGTCGTGGTCTGGGAGGACTCTACCGCCGTGCATCGTCGAGTCCTGATGCGCTATACGACTGACGGCGGGCGCACATTTAGTGCCGTGCAGAGCCTGTCCCCAGCCCTCAAAGCCTACGCTCCAGATCTCACCGTCTCGCCGAGTGGCGTGTTCGTCATCGCCTGGCATGAAGAGCAGTTCCCATTGACTAAGACGATCATCCAGACCATACAGTTACCTGACCGCTAATACAGACAAGAAAGCGGATGCAGCAGTGTCTCGTCAACGGTGGCAACCACTGGGATAGTCGGTCCGCTGCCAACATCCAAACCTGTGGCAACGGTCGTAAGCATGAAGGGAACATCTGCGCACGCAGCAACAGAGTGAGCGCCACGTGGAGACCCTGAGAACAAACACTCTCCAGTCTCGAAGCTTTGTCGTCGCCCTGATCGGCATGTTTGTCCTGTCGCTTGGGCTCCCACGGGTTGGCGCGCTGCGCCATGACCATGCGGGCGGCGAGCACGCGCACGTCCATGCTGAATTCGCTGAATCTCCAGCCGCCCTGCTCCACACCCATCGTGATGATCCGGCATCACAACATTCGCATCCGCAGCCACATGTCCATCACGACCACGCCGCCCACGACCTCCATAACCGCTCGCACTCACACGCACACGCGCATCATCACAAAGTCACGGCGAAAAAAGAGCGTCCCGCAAAAGTCGCTTTTCACCAACCAAAAACTTCGCCTGGCATGCACTGGCATGCGGTCAATGTCTTCCAGCACGCTACTGCCACGCAGCTCGCGCTGCTTCTTCCAACACTGTCAGCTCCTCCTTTGCCAGTGTTGGTCCACACGTTTCCGTTCCTCCGCATTCTGCCGGTCTGTCAACCCCGTGCTCCTCCCAGCGCGACGCATTCCTTGTTTATCTAACTGATAGTTTGTCGATTGAGTCGGCGTTGTCACCACTGCGTCTGCGCAGGGGCGCGTCCGGCTCACGTCAACCCATCGAAAGGAATCACTATGCACGTGATACAGCGGATGTGCGTCCTGGCCCTGGTAGCGCTCGTCTGTGGACCCGTCTGGGCTCAGGAACGTACGGCCAATGACAAGGACGAGAAAGTCGAACAGTCCAAGCAACACTCGACAGCGGAACTGCAACTGGCACAGGCTGCAGCGAATGCGTCGGCTAACCCTCGCATGACCACCAATACAGCTCCACCCACCACGCGATTGGAAGGACTCACAGTAACCGAGCGGCGGCCTACACAAGCCGCATCATCGGAAACGATTCGCGCCCGTGACTTGAAGTTGCGACCGCATACTACGACACAAGAAATTCTCAATAACCTCCCCGGCCTCGTGGCTGGGCAACACGCCGGTGGCGGGAAAGCGATGCAGTACTTTCTGCGCGGCTTTGACAATGATCACGGTACTGACGTCGCGCTCTTCGTCGACGGCGTGCCGGTCAACATGGTCAGTCACGCCCACGGTCAAGGGTATGCGGATCAGAATTTTCTCATCCCCGAAACTATCGAACGCGTAGAACTCTACAAAGGTCCGTATTTCGTGCCATGGGGCAATTTGGCAAACTCTGGCGCAGTCAACTTCGTCACCAGAGAGAATGCGGCAGAGAACTCGATACAAGCACTTGGTGGATTCTTCAACACCATGCGGTACACCGGTCTGGTCTCTCCCAAAATCGGCCCCATACAGAGTCTCCTGGCTGCAGAGGTGTATTTCAGCGACGGTCCCTACAAGAACCCGGAACATTACCGTCGCTACAATTTTTTCGGCAAGTTCACCCTCGATCCGACGCCTGAATCGAAACTCTCGTTCTGGTTCTCTGCGCATGACGGCGATTGGGATGCCTCGGGACAGATTCCCGTGCGTGAAGTGCATGCGCGGCGGCTCGATCGCTTCGGCTCTCTCGACCCGAGTGAAGGCGGCACGTCTGACCGGCAAAATGTGAACCTCGTTTACACGTACACTCCCAGTGCGCAAGAAAGCTGGCTGGTGCAGCTCTACGGCAGCCGCTATAAACTGAAACTCTTCTCCAACTTCACCTTCTTCCTCGGCGACCCGGTGCGCGGCGACGGTATTGCACAAGATGATAGCCGCGTCCTCTACGGTGGCCGCCTACGCTACAACCGGCTGTGGAACCTGGGCAGCATCCCGACCCAAACCACCATCGGTTTTGAAACCCGCAACGATGATGCCGATGTCGGTCTCTTTCGCCAGCAGCAACGGCAGCGATTGGCGGCGACCACGAAGGTCAACATTGAAGAACGGTCATTCAGTGGCTATCTACAACAAGAGTTTTTCCTGCGCGAATGGCTGCGGTTTCAGGTCGGGCTGCGCGGCGATTTCTTTCTCTTTGATGTCAATGATCGCTTGCCTGCTCGTGCAACTGACGCCATTCGTATTCGCGGCAACACGACCGACGGCATCGTCAACCCGAAAGCCAGTCTGATTCTCACGCCATTTCTTCACAACCCGTTCTGGCGTGAAATGGAAGTCTTTCTCAACTTCGGCATGGGGTATCATTCCAACGATGCCCGCGATGCGGTTCAAGCTGGTGGGAAACCGCTCACCCGTTCGACGGGCGGAGAACTTGGTGTCCGCACCAGACTGTGGGAGAGTCTCGATCTCTCCGCCGCGCTGTGGACACTCGATCTCGATAGCGAGTTAGTGTTCGTTGGCGATGAAGGCACAACTGAAGCCAGTGGTCCGACGCGACGCTGGGGCGTGGATTTTGAGGCGCGGTACTCCATCTTGTCGTGGCTTCTTGCTGACTTCGATCTGAGTTTCGCCGACCCACGTTTCCGTGTCAGTGGCGAGGCCATTCCGTTGGCACCGACACTGTTGATGAACGGCGGACTCACCGCGTTGCTTGATAACGGCTTCTCCGGGGCGCTCCGCGCCCGGTTTCTGGATGATCGACCAGCCAATGAGGACCGCAGTCTCGCCGCGCGTGGCTACCTGCTACTCGACGTGATTCTCCGTTACCGGTGGCAGAACGTCGAAGCATCAGTCCAGGTATTGAACCTCGCCGATGTCGATTGGCGCCAGACGCAGTTTGCCACCAATTCCTGCGTCAGGCGAGAAGTTGGTGTCGACCCGCGCTGTCCGACCGATGGTTCCGGTGAAGGCGTGGAAGACGTCAACTTCGTGCCAGGATATCCGATCACCTTGCGCGGTGGGTTGACGTACTTTTTCTGAAACCTGCGCGCTTCCTCCACACACCTCCTCACATCTCTCCCACTCGGAGTAGTGTCCCGCTCCTCCGAGTGCTATGTCTGGTAACATGCCTAGTGTGAATGGAGGGACGTATGACAGAGACGACGGAAGGACCACGACATGAACAACACGCTCCTGCGGCAGCACTCACCCGCCGCACCGTGCTAGGAAGTGCAGCGGCAGGCCTCTTTGCAGCGATGACACCCGCGTTGGCCCACGCAGAGGACCACACAAAACATGCCGCCCACGGCAAGTATCATGACCTCGTCGACGTCACGCTCAACTGCGTGGGTTGGGGGCAACAGTGTCAAAAGCATATTATGAGCTTGTTCACCTCGGGTGATACTTCCTTAGCGCTATGCTCGCTGCGCATTCAAGACATGATCACCGTATGTAACGCATTGGCCAGTCTGGCGGCGGCGGAATCTGATTATCTGAAACCGCTCGCGAGCGTGTGTATACCTGTCTGCGAAGCGTGTGAGAAAGAGTGTCGCAAACATGAACAAAAGCACGCCATCTGCAAAGAGACGGCGGACGCCTGCGCGAAGGTGGTCACTGCGTGCAAGAAGCTGGTTGCCTAAGACAGAGGAAACCCTGCTGCCAATGAAACCTGACCTGTAATAGCCCGGATCACCAAAGACTCGTTGGCTGCACCAAAACCAACTGATGCACGAGGTGGCGGTCCATTGGGTACAGCGACGTTGAGCGTCAGGCGTAAAGTTGACCTGAGAGCCGAGCCGCATTTGCAACGTATAGGCGCGACAGACGATGCCAATCAATCGAGTGACTATTGAAGAACCAGCTGTGATATACCGGGTGCGCCAGACAATCGCCTGGCGCGGAGTCTGATAATCAGTGAGGGTCTTCTGGTGGGGTCGCAGAGGAGCGTTGAGGTTAAAACTGCGGTAACAGGACACTATCGATCACGTAGATCGTGCCATTGGTCGCTTTTACCGCCTGACAGGCAATATTCGATTGATTGACGCGCCCACCATCCTCATAGACAGAGAGGAAGAGACTTTGTCCCTGTAGACTATCAACCTCTTTCGCTCGGCTCGAACGGCGTGGACGAGTGCCCATCGGCACAACGTGATACGTCAATACGCCCGTGAGCAGCTGCGTGTCGCCGACAATGGCTTGCAGCAACGGTGCCGGAATTTTGCCAAACGCGGCGTTCGTCGGTGCGAAGACGGTGAATGGGCCAGGACCTTGTAGCGCACTGACTAACCCGGCGGCTTGCAGTGCACCAACCAACGTACTGAAGTCAGCGGTTGCAACAGCCGCATCAACGATAGTTCCTTGGAATTGGACGGGATCGGTTTTTAAACACGTCCGTGCTTCGGCCGAGATGCCATGGGCCAACGCAGGCACAGCCGAACTCCACAACAGCACTCCGGCAATGAAAACAACAGCGAATACTTTGCGTAACATACAGTTCTCCTTTTGGGTAAAGCGGTTGATACTTCACGATCCCACGCTCGGCAGAGAAATGATCGCGGTGGACCACGGTCATTTCGCCTGCGATGTGTTCGATGTCTCTGACAACATCCGGCGCTGCGCATGTTTGTTTCCGTTCGGTAGTAGAATGTCGCTCCTCAACAGCGCGACAGAATCAGAGGACAGGAGAAGTCATTCCCTTCCTCGCGCTGGCAGTATTAAGATAACGAGAAAATTTCTTTTGTCAATATATTGAGTAGATTTTGAATATTTATTTTACTCGTTTCGCTTGTTGCCGTCGCTACGCTGTAGGCCGTGATTCACCTATAGTTGCTCCCGTTGCGAATGAACTATCAATCTGTGATATTCGCGTGTTCGCGATGTTGGTCGTTACTTACTGCGGTCGTAACAGGCAGTCGAGCATCATGAGTGCGAGCACCCCACGGAGTGTCCAAGCGATGGTCCGTATCCAGTTTGAGGTCAGCAAAAAGCGATGTACGTCCGCAGCAAAACCACGAGTGAGGATCTCGTGCTGCGGTACTTGCAGGAGTGCAGTTGAGCCCCAAATAATAGCCACGAGGAGAACGCCACCCCATACGTAGCTGGCTGGGATCTGCTCCGGCTTCACCAGTACGAGCAGAAAGGCAGTGACCACTTCAATGAGCATCGGCGGACCAACGACCCACGTCGTAAGGCGATTGTGGGTCGTTTCATATGCAGTGAATTGGTCCGCTCCGACCTGGGCAAAGAGCGGATAGTGAACGATCTGGACGAACCAGATGAGGCCGACCATCGTCCAGGTGGCCGCTACATGCGTTAGGAGAACAATGATCATATAGGTTTCCTCCCTCACTTGTGGATAGGTGCGCCGTTCATGCTTCGATCCTGCGACTAAATCGAACCCCGCGACATTCGTACACTCAGGCGGCAAGTTGTGAGATCTCAGCAGGTGTAGAGAGTGCCGCTTGCAGCGTTGCGACCGCAGCAGTCACCTCAGGCGTATAATAGATCGCGGAGAGCGCATAGCGCCACGGACCGTTGCGGCGTAGATGTTGTTTCACATCCTGCACCAGGTGCCAGATGCGTTTGCGGGTATGATTGCGGGTACACTTGTCGTGGACGTCCCCAAACGCTCGCTCAATCGGATTGGCCAGCGGACAGTAGGTGGTACGTAGAGCACCTCAAACCGCGGATGGGTGGCGAGCCATTGCTGAACTTTGACCGCTTTGTGAATCTTGGCGTTGTCGGCGACGACGGTGAGGTACGTAAAGAGCGGCGCGGGGTGCGTGCGATGAAGGTATCGAGCAGGTCAAGAAACAGGCCGGTCTGTTTGCGATATCACACACAGTGGATGATCGTTCCGATCGTGATATCCAAGGCACCGGCCAGTTAGCGCCTCTCATTGGTCCCGGGCGTCAGCACTTCCACTTGTTCTCCCTTGGGCATCCACTGATACCCGACCTTGGACAACACATTGAGGTCCAACTCGTCGGCAAAGAACAGCGCGGTGCCCGCGCGCAATTGCTCGAACGCCAGGCAAATCCGCGCTAATTTCGTCACCCGTTCGCGATCATCATCCCTGGCCGCGACCTTCGCGCGCTTCCATCCCCAGCCCAAGTCATGAAGCCAGTGGCGCAGAGTTTCCGCCGATACGGTAATTCCCCGCCGCACCCGCAATTCCACGGCTAACGTGACGCAACTCCACCGCGTGCGACACCATCCTAACATCCGAGGCGCAGTCTTGAGCAGGGCGCACACCGAACGTTTCAGCGACGGGGTGAGCAGGCGCAGCCGTCTTTGCTGGGGGGCTCGCTCGTTTCCTTCCTCGAAGGTGAGCGTTCCGGCCCGGTAGGCCCGGACGACCCGATACACACTGGAACGCGAACAAAAAAGCACCGCCGCCACTTCGCTCGGTGTCCGTCCAGGGCACACAGGTGTAACAAATGAAGCGCTAAGAGGTACCCATACCGGGCGCGGCGTAATTCAGCCCGCATGCGGACTTGCTCCTCCAGGGGAATCTCCACTATCGTAGGTCTCGGCACAGCAGCTCCTCACTGATCGATTCAAAGATGTCACAACTCTTGATCTATCAGCGTGTGCGCCTCTGTGCCAATCTCCTCTGGTTTGATTTAGAATGCACAGAACGAACTTCGCGAGAAACGCTGTAAAGGACCGCGGGGCGACACGCCAGTCAGCCCCGTTAGGCCAGCCGAAGCTGAGGCGCTCGGTTATGCAACAACGAGCGCAGGACCGGATCGACGCGATTTTGCTGGCAACTGAAAAGGCGCTCGTGGCGAAGGGAAATGACAGCCTCAGCATGGTCAACATTGCCACGCGCGCCGGCATCACGCACACCTCGATCTACCATTACTTCAAGTCGATCGACGAGATCCTCGTGATGCTCCTGTGGCGCCTCATGGCCGACTACTTCGAAAAGACCAAAGCAATGGTGGAGGAGGCGAATACTGTACGGGATTTGATTGAGAGTTACGCGGCAAGCAAACACCTTGCGTGGGATAAGTATCGCAATACTCCAAGCGCCCGCGGACTATACGCAAGGGCCCGTTACCTGACGACGTTGCGCAGGGTCGATGACGAATACAATAGTCGCCGGGCAGATGTAGTGTGTGCACGCTTCAGGCAATTGGCGCCAGAGGCGGATCACTGCGCGATCCGGACCACGATCGAGCTGACACAATCGTTGACCGTACCGACTTTCGACTTCGCGATGAGGCGGCCGAAACGAGAGCAGCTCAAAATCGTCGATGAATTCATCGCGATGATGAAGTCGCGGTTGATGTCCGTTGTCGGCGTCAATGCAGGAGATGAAGACTGATTGCGAGTGGCCGAGAGGGCATGATCTCAAGCGGGCGACTGCGCTTGTGATCAAGTTGTTGGGCTGCTCTCAGTTAGTTAGCTGGTTGCCTCGATACGCTCGTTGAGGAACGAGCGTATCTTCGCATTGGCCGAACGTGCGATATCGATCGGAAACGAATTGAAAGCATGAATCCCTCCTGGATAGACCGCCAGCTCGGCGTGTCCAGCCGAAGCGCACCAGCGGCTGGCCATGAACAGCGTATCGTCCAGCAAAGGGTCCAATGTCCCGACCGTGAACAGGGCCGGGGGAAGCCCAACAAGGTCGGCATAGAGTGGTGAGACGTCCGGCTCGCCGCGCAACGAATTTGGCGCGTACCAGTCATAGTATTGGTTGATGATCGGAGTCGAAAGAATCAGATTGCGCTTCCCCCAGCGGCGCGCGCTCGGCGTCATTGTGAGGTCATATGTGCCATACGTCAGCATCGCGCCGTGAAAGGATGTGACGCCATGCTTGTCGCGCAGCCGCAGCAGGGTCACCGCCGAAAGGTGGGCACCAGCTGACTCTCCGCCAATGAACAGTCGATCCGAGCCGAACTCTTGCCTGGCATTTGCAATGAGCCAAAGCGCGGCGGCCTCGCAGTCGTCGGACGCTGCAGGATAAGGATGCTCTGGCAGTAATCGATAGCCCACGCTGACCACGGCGAGTCCGGTACGCTCCGCAAGCTTTTCAAGGAACGGATCCTGATGGTCGTGCGCCCCGAACGTCCAGCCGCCGCCGTGAATGTGCAACAGCACGCCACGGGCATTGGGGGTGGCGAAGATTCGTAAGGGAATTTGGCCGACAGGGCCGTTGATGAAGCGCTCCGCACCTTTCGGCGATCTGATGATCGGCCCAAAGAAAGACGCGCCGCTCTCACGTGCTTGACGCACGACCTGCGGGGGTACATCTAGTATCGTTGGTATATTGGTGAGGGCTCGTTCGAATCTTTCATTAAAGGCCTGGGTTTCTGCGCTAACAGCTCGTGGATCGAACCACGCAGCATTGAGAATCAGACCAGAGGGCTTATGCATCGGCCAAACCTTTCTCAGAAGGAGCCTCTATGCGTACGGCTAGGATATCGATCAGTGGGTGGGACATGGCTTTCGATGCGGGAGAGGCCTTCAACAGTTTGCATTGAATAAGAGTTCATTTGGCTACCCACAATGCCTTTAGCTGTTCCGCTCAGCCGGCCCTGACGAGCACGCTTCGCTCGCTCTCGAGTACCTTGCGTACTGCAGGGCGCTCCGACATGCGCTCCTTGAAGGCCGTGTAGCTGCCGAGTTCGTTCATCGGCAGCTTGGCGATGACACCCCAGGCATAAAAGACAAGCGCATAGCAATCAGCGACTGAGAACTCTTTCCCTATGATCCAGTCCTTGCCTGTGAGCAGTGAATCGATCTCCCGGCAGTAGGTCCAGAAGTTCTTGTTGCCCATTTCCTTCACGCTCGGCTGCGCGGCGGCGTCCTCCGTGAAGCGCTGGGGATGCCTGAAGTGAGTGAATGACGGATGCACCGCATTCGAAAACCACACCATCGTCGAAATGCACAGCGCTTCTTGAAACGGATCGGTCGGCAAGAGTCCGCTCTCCGGGAATCGCCTCCCCAGATAAATGAGGATTGCAGTGTTCTCAACGAGAACGCGGCCGTCATCGATGACCAACGCCGGCACTCGGCCGCGCGGATTGATCTTGAGATAAGCCTCGACCTTGTTCTCACCCTTCTCGATAACCGTCCGCCTCTCGACGTATGGGAGTCCAATTTCTTCCAATGCGATGTGCGAAGCGGTCGAGCAAGCGCCGGGACTGAAATAGAGGGTCAGCATGGTGAATGGTCCTTAGCGAATGTTCACTGTGATGGTGCGACTGTGATCTCGAACCGTGTGGCCTCGGGCAAGAATTCCAGTGCAGTTTGTTCGGGAGTGCGTTCAGCGGTGGAGCGGATCAGTTCGTAGGTAGTGTCCATTGTTTACCTTGGCTCAACGAGCGCCGAGCAGCTCTCTTCCGGCCCAGCACGAATGCGTTCCACTCGAAATCTTATGCGGCAGTGCCACGCGAGCGATCGGACCGTCCTGGATACGCTTCGCGTCGAGCACCCAGCATTCTGAAGTTTTGGTATTTTCGTCGATCAGGAAACTGACGACGTAGCCGTCGTCCTCCTCCACTGCTCCCAGGCGCGGCGCGAACGGCGACTCGCTGCAATAGACGCCGGGCGGCAACTTGAACTCCCAGCTCTTGCCGGTTTGCAGGTCGTGTTTGACCCAGCCTTTGAACAGGAACCAGCCGGGCTCGAAGGTGCATGAGTACGCAAAGCGGTATTTCTTGCCAGCATGGCGTTGATTGAAGGTGCCAAACTCCAAGATACGGTCGTCCAGCCGCTCCTCGCGTGTCATCCCAGTTGCGAGATTGAAGCGCCAGCGCTGCAGTCGGCTCTTGACGAGATGCAGGTCGATTGTTGCCAGCATGTTGCCGAGTCCCCCGGAGGTACCCTCAGGCGGCTTAGGCAACGGATCTTCCTGGAAATAGCCATCGAGGATCACTTCGTCGCCGTCTTCGTATGCATTCACCCAATGTTGCACGTAGGTCGGCGCGGCCTCGAACCAGCGGATGCCGTCGGCCGGTCCGCGACGGGGCACCAGTGCGAAGCGTGAGGGCACATCCCAATGCATCGTCATCTTGCGACTCTTGCGGGCCACGGCCTCGGCATCGGTGAAAAGCGGCAAGTCGTTCAAGATTGACCAGTGCTCGGTGAAGGCCATGTCGTGCGGCATGCGCGGACCCGGTAGTTGCACGGGAAAGTACGTGAGAACGCGATTGTGCTTGTCGACGACTCCGTAATGCATGTGAGGCGCACGGTTCGAGTAGTTGAAGAACATGAGCTCGCCGGTGTTCTCGTCGACTCGCGAGTGAGCAGAGAGACCGTCAATCGGCACCCAGCCCTCGATTCCCAGCGTTTCCAGTGTATTCGGGTCCAGGCGGTAGCCTTCGCCACACAGGTAAAACATCGACAGTGCTTTGCCAGCGTGCACCTTGATGTCGGTACTGGATGCGTCCTTCAAAAGATCGAAGGGGCCTACTCCCGGCCGCTCCGACATGTCGCGACCGCGATCGCAGAGTCCCCTCCAAAGCGAATGCCTCGCTTCCTGCTCCGCTTGAAACCCTCGTGTGCGGACAAAGCGATTGCGATAGTCCGCTCGCCCGCGGCGGAAGTCGACCTGATGAATCATGCCGTCCCCGTCGAAGGGGAAATAGATCCCAAGCGGCTGCTGCGCTGGGTTCTGACTGTTGCGCAGGTAGATTCCATCCAGGTCCGCCGGGATCGCACCTTCAATGACGTCGAGGTCGGTTGCATCGACCTCGGTGTGCTGAGGCGTCCAAGCGCCGTTGAGGTAGGGGTGATTGCTTGGCTGTAAAGTTACGACAACTGGCGACTGTTCTCTGACGATCATTGTAAGTCTCCCCCTAACGATGGACTTGAATGTTGTGGAGCCGCCGCGGCGACACACTCCGAGATGCATTCCGCGCGCGATTGTTCAGTTCGCTTACAAGTCGCATTAGAGAGAAAAATTGACGATGTGTCAATAAATCGGAGATCGGATGAAAAGGTGTCAAAATGGCGGATTTGTCGCAAACTTTAGATGAAGACGAGGGGAATATCACTATTTGTTATCTACGCAGCCCCAAACGTAGCCATGATCGTGACCTCCATATGCTATGGCTTGAAGATGCAAAGGGCATTGCCTCGTCTACTCAGTTCATGACACTGGCTGGTCGTAGCAGGGGAGCGTGAACAGCGCATGACCTCTATCACACGACCTGTTACAGTGATTGCTGTCTCCACCTCAATTTCCTCTCGGAATGAACCCGGGAATGCCGGTCTCCACAACGGTATTAAGCCTGACCCGCAGCGTGATTCCTTCGTTCATCTCCCGCATGGCGTTTTCGGGAAGGGTGGAGACGTCAAAGTTCTCCTTCAACCTCTTGCAAATGAAGAAACTCCGATGTCACTGCCCAGCTAAATCGAACCACAGAACATTTGTACACTTTATACGAGAGCCCTTTGGCCGTGTCATTCTGAGTGCAGCGAAGAATCTCTCGGAGAGACCCTTCGTTACACTTAGGGTGACAAACCAAGTGTACCAATCTTTTGTGGACTGATTTAGGCTCAGGACTTCAGCATGAACGGGAGCGCGAGCAACACGGAGACCCGTTCACCCTGAGTCCTGAGCTTGTCGAAGGGTCGAAGGGTGGTCTGCATTCTGGCGTCTTCATCTCTAATAGGACTCGTATAGCTGCGCATTCGCTAGCGTTGCTCGAACGCTTCTTTTACCGCCTCTGCTGCTTTGCGGCCAGACTCCATCGCACCGTTGATCGAAGCGGTGCCATAGTGGTCACCACAGACAAACAGGTTTGGTCGTATCCGTACCGGATAGTCAGTGCTGACCTGGGAGGGCGGATACTGTTGCGGTAGGGCATAGGAAATACGGTAGGTCCGCAGATGTCGCCACTGATGATGGACGTCATGGCCATACCAGGTGGCAAGCTCGGAACGAACCGCTGTTTCTAGCTCCTGATCGCTCGCAGCTGGGTCTCCTAACACGGTCACGGATACGAGCGCACTCTCTGGCGGTGCATACGTCGGCGCCACTGCACTAAGAACACAGAGACTATTCACCACCCCCTGCCCGTCTCCGTTCAAGACGAGGATCGGCTCGGCGAGTGGTGGCTTCGGCGTAGCGAAGTAGAGACAGGTGACTTTCTGTGAATGTGGCACAACCTGCGTATCGAGTAACTGTGCGGCTGTCGCGCCGTCTGTCGCGAGGACGACTGCGCGCGAATGGAGCCGCTCTCCAGAATCAAGGAACACTGCTCCTTCTTGTATCCCTTTCACTCGCGTTTGAAGCCGGATCGTTTCGCGCGGAAGACTGCGCGCGAGTTGTTGGGCGATGGCTCCCATCCCGCTCGCTGGCACCGCTATCTCTCCCTGTGAGAACATGCGAAACACGAATTCGAGCATGCGACTGGTGGTCCGCAATTCACGATCGAGAAAGACTCCCCCAAAAAACGGACGAAAAAAGCGCCCGATCATCGCATCGGAAAACCCAGCGTTGATCAGTGCTGCGTGGGTAGTGGTTTCTGGCCGTTGCAGCAGCTCGTCGATCGAGCCTGCGCGTACGCGGTGCCGCAAGCGGGCAACCGCACACTTATCCCACAAGGTGCCGATGGGCGAGAAGACATGGGTCACGGCGTCGATTGGTCGGCGCCACGGATCTGCCACACGATGAAACCGTCCGTTGAAGCGCACCAACGCGCCTGGATAGAAGGATCGGAGATCGAGTGACGTGTAGTCGAGGACGCGTCGCGCCTCTGGGTAGGCGGTCAGCAAGACCTGGAACCCACGGTCAAGTAGAAATCCCTCTACGTGATCTGTGCGCACGCGGCCGCCGACAGCATCGGAGGCTTCCAAAATCTGATACGGAATCCCGAGCGCTGCGAGCCGTCGGGCGCAGCTCAAGCCAGCCAGGCCAGCTCCGACAATCAGGACTTCGGGTATGGGTGTCATGTCGTTTCCTCCGATACTGGTCCAATCAATTCAATGGCATTGCCAAAAGGGTCGCCGATGTAGATCGACTGCGTCCCATCTCGATGTCGTTGCAGTGGGCCAAGCCTGGCGGCATCTGGGGTGACGAGTGCAAAATGCGCCGGATGCTGTCCGGGCGTCACCAAGGCCAGTTGTGTGTTCGCGAATTCGAGTAACGCCCACGTCTCATCCTGATAGGCAACCGTGCAGTTGAAGCGCGTTGTGTACCACGCGACCGCTCGCGGGATGTTTGACACGACCACAGCCAGGTGATCGATCCTGTCCCGCGAAGGATGCTGTCTTTCCGGTTCCACTATTTCCCTCCTCACGGTGTCAGCAGCTCAGGCGTTCATACCTTTCCCAACACATGACGGAGCGCGCCCTCTAAGTCTGGATGGCGAAACGGATAGTAGGTGTCTTCCAATTTCTGTGGCAGCACGCGGGTGCTGGAGAGGAGCAGCTCGTCTGCCATCTCACCCATGGTCAGGCGTGCGACCGCCGCTGGTAGCGGCACGAAGGTGGGTCTACCCAATACGCGCCCCAGCGTCGCAGTGAATTCACTATTGGTGACCGGTCGTGGTGCCGTGATATTCAGCGGCCCCTGTATCGAGTCAGTAATCAAAGCATGGTGGATCGCGCCGATTGTATCGTCGAGCGTCACCCAGCTCATGTATTGCTCTCCTGTGCCGACCATGCCACCAACGCCAAGACGAAAAGGCAGCAGCATTTTTGCCAAGGCGCCGCCACTCGGACTCAAGACAATGCCAATGCGGGCCGTCACGACGCGAATGCCCTGCTCCGCCGCTGGTCGCGTCGCCTCCTCCCATGCGTGGCACACCTCAGGAAGAAAACCGTGCCCTGCGCCACTGTCTTCGTTGAGCATCTCCTCGTTACGGTTGCCGTAGTAGCCAATCGCCGAGGCACTGACCACCACTTTGGGTGGTGAGGAGAGTCGTGCCAACGCCTCGCAGAGAAGTCTGGTTCCGGTGACGCGACTGCCACGGATCCGAGCGCGCTTCTCCGCGGTCCACCGTCCGACCACGTTTTCTCCTGCCAAGTGGACGACGGCATCGAACCCTTCCAAGCGAGCAGCGTCGGTAATGCCCTGTTGTGGATTCCAGAGAATGTCGTGCGACTCAGCACGCGGCTGTGATCGCACCAAGCCAGTGACGTTGTGACCACCGGTAGTCAAAAACGAGACGAGGGCGCGGCCGATGAGACCGTTAGTACCACTCACTAAGATGTTCATGGGCTTCCCCGTATAGCGTGCATGCGCCGCAATATCGTCGCTTGTGATGCGATGCCGATAGGTAAACATTCGGTCAAGTTTCTGGCGAACAAACGAATCTCCCAACTGACCAAGGATCCCGAGCGGGAGCGTATACTCGATGTGATCTTCGAGAGAACACGCCGACGGCCCGTCTGGTGCAAAGCGATGGGTATGCGCCCAGTGGGTAAACGGGCCAGCGACCTGCGTGTCGCGGAACTGCCGTCCTTCCACATAGTCTGAATGTCTTGCCACCCACGATTGACTGATCGGCCCCATACCCATGCGCAGCACGACCAGAGCACCATCCTCAAGCCCGCCCTGCCGTGCGACCAGCTCGACCGGTTCCCACGGTGGGGTTAAGCGCTCAAAGGCGCCAGGACGGGCATGCCAGCGAAAGACCTCTTCGGCGGGTGCGCCAATCTGCGTACGACGAACGTACGTTTCCATCGTTAGAGACTCCCTCTGATACGGAGGGTGGCTAATCCACCATCAATGCCGAGTACCTGGCCAGTGACCCAGCTCTGCGCAGGATCAAGGAACCACGCGATCGCCGCCGCGACTTCCTCTGGCTCACCGATTCGTCCTAGCGGATGCATGGACATGGAACCTTTCAGCGAGGCTTCGTTTGCCGTCAGGCGAGCGGTCAACGGCGTCCGCACCAGACCAGGAGCGACACAGTTCACACGAATCTGGCGAATCGCGTAGGATGCCGCCGCTGATAGTGCAAGGCCAACAATCCCAGCTTTCGCGGCAGCAATCGCTTCATGATTCGCCAAACCAGTACGAGCGACAGCGGAAGATACAAGCACGACCGAGCCCCCCGTTTTCATCATCGCCCGTGTCGCGGCTCTGACCGTGATGAACGCTGACGTCAGGTTGGTGGTGAGCGTACTGGTCCACTCGACATCCGAGGTCAAATGGGCTGGCTTCAACAGCAGAGAACCGACACAGTTGGCAACGCCGTCAATACGTCCATACTCACTCACAATCCGTGCAAAGCATTGCTCCATCTGTTCAGACGACGTTGCATCGACTGCCATGGGTATCACGCCCAGCTCCTCAGCTAAGCCCTGAAGTTTGTCTGGATCCCGTCCCGCCGCGATCAGACAACTGCCTTTCGCGGCAAGAGAGCGACACAGCGCTGCACCAATCCCGCCAGTGGCCCCGATCACCACCTGAACAGGATTGGCGCGCTCCTTCGTCGCATACTCGTTATGCATAGTGACCTCCTGTCTCGCCAATTTCCGCGATTATTCAGACCTTATTCACGCCCCAGCGTCGCTGAATGCCACCCAGTTGCACGATCTGATAGAGTGCGGACAAACCGACGATGGTATACACAAGGTTACTCAGGGTACTCCCGCCAAGGAGCGCCGCGACCAGGTCAACGCCAAAGGCGCCGACCAGTCCCCAGTTCAATCCGCCAATTACCAGCAGGACAGCCGCTACTACATCGAGCCGTTTCATGATGACCTCCATACGACTGGTGTTGGATTCGTGTACGCCAGTCGCTTTCTGTATCGTTGAGTATAAATCGGGATTGATTTTTGTCAATATATTGCATAGATTTTGAATAATATATTTTCTTTCCCCAAGAGGCCCCATGAGCGGTACGAGAGAGGAATCCCCTCTGGCAAAGACGTTCCCCGCAGGACCCACGTGGTCGCAGGAGTCAATCACCACGTTTCTTCGGCAGATGCGCATGTGCTTCAAGCTAACGGAGGTAAAGGAATCATGAACCGCAAACACTCACACGGTGAGCAGCGAGTGCTCTCGGGTCGCTGGACAACATTTATCCGCTGGTTTGATTCCTGGGCTGGCTCTGACACGAGCGAAGAAGAGCAGCCGCGGCGCGTCGATTGGGTTCGGATCATACCATTTCTTTCCATGCACGCGATGTGCCTGGGAGTGCTATGGGTGGGCTGGAGCTGGACTGCCGTCGTCGTCGCGGTGGGACTCTATCTCGTCCGCATGTTTGCCATCACCGCCTTCTACCATCGCTATTTCTCGCATCGCACCTTCAAGACCGCACGCTGGAGTCAATTTCTCTTCGCGCTGCTTGGTACGACGGCCATCCAACGCGGGCCGTTGTGGTGGGCGGCGCACCATCGCCACCATCATCGTTACTCCGATCAACCGCGGGATCGGCATTCGCCGCTCCAGCACGGGTTTCTCTGGAGCCATAGCGGCTGGTTTACTGCACGCGCGAACTTCCCCACCAACCTCGACGCCGTTCGTGACCTCGCGAAATTTCCCGAACTGTGTTTCTTGGATCGCTTTGACAGTCTCGTCGCCCTCGCGCTGGCAAGCCTTCTCTACACTCTCGGCTCTGTGCTTGCGGCTGTCGCACCGGATTTGCACACCAGCGGGATGCAATTGTTAATATGGGGGTTCTTTATTTCCACCGTGGTGCTGTACCACGCAACCTATACCATCAACTCCCTGGCCCATCAGATTGGCCGCCAACGCTATGCCACAGGTGACAGCAGCGGCAATAGCTTCCTTCTGTCGCTCGTCACTCTTGGTGAAGGGTGGCATAACAATCATCATCACTATCCTGCGACCGTGCGCCAGGGGTTCTACTGGTGGGAATGGGATCCGACGTACTACCTGCTTAGGGTGTTCGCGTGGATGGGTCTGGTGTGGGATCTCAAACCATTGCCTCCTCACATACGCGACACCCACCGTGGCGATCTGGTTCGGGCAGCGTAAGCGTGCAGAGTAGTACACTGCGTGAAGACTGCCCCTCGCTCCAAAACCATGTCCGCCTCACCGCCCAGAAGCAACCGATGGGTCTTACTTCGCCGTCACGTATCCCACATTTTCGTGCTCATGTAGCGTTCGCCGATGTCGGGGAACAAGGTCACAATCCGACCACGGCGGAGGGTTTGCGCGATTTTCCACGCGCCATACAGATACGCGCCCGAGGACTGTCCGACGAAAAACCCCAACCGCGCGACGCGTGTGCACATCTCATAGGCATCGTCGATGCGTACCGGTATCCATTCATCGATCAGATTCTCAGCGAAAATCTCCGGCATAATGTGCCCCGGGCCGAGTGGTTTAAGTCCTTCGATCCCTGGAAACTCCTCAGGCATCACACACGCAATACGGAGCTTAGGATCATGCGCCTTGAGCCGCCGCGCCACGCCAGTAATCGTGCCCCCCGTCCCTACCCCAGCCACAAACCAATCGATGTGGCCGTCCGTTTGCGTCAGGATTTCTTCAGCAGTCGTATCATAGTGCGCCTGCCAGTTGGCCGGGTTACTGTACTGATCGCAAAAGAAATACCGCTCGGGATGTGCTGTCGCCCGACGACGCACTTCGCGGAGCGCTTCATCATAACCAGCCACCGGATCGGTCAAAATGAGCGTCGCCCCATGTGCTTGGATGCGCTGCTTACGCTCCGCGCTGGCGTTCGCCGGGACCACAAGCTCCACACGTCGACCCAGAATCGCGCCGATCATAGCGTAGGCGATGCCCGCGTTTCCCGATGAGGAATCAAGGATCGTCTTCTCTGGTGGCAGAGCACCGCTGATCACCGCTTCTGAGAGCATACGTAAGACCGAGCGATCTTTGACTGAGCCGCCCGGATTCAGAAACTCACACTTGACCAAGAGTTCGACCTGCGGCAGTTCCTGGTGAAAGAGTGGCACCGGCACAAGTGGCGTGTGGCCAATCAGGGATAGGAGTGGATAGCGACGAATGAGTTCTTGTATGGCAGCAGGATGGGACATGGTTCCTCCGTGGATACGCATGACACTGCGGCATCATGCCCGCAGCACCGCCGCGAGATACTCGCTATTGAGCTGCGCAATGTGGGATACGGAAATGCCTTTGGGACACGCGGCTTCGCAAATTCCAGTATTCGAGCACGCGCCAAAGAGTTCCTGATCCATCGCCGCGACCATGCTGGTCACGCGCTGGTCCTTCTCAGGTTGTCCTTGCGGCAGCGCCGAGAGGTGGGCGACTTTGGCGGCCACAAACAGCATGGCCGAGGCATTTGGACACGAGGCGACACACGCACCACAGCCAATACACGACGCCGCGTCGAAGGCTGCATCAGCAACTGGTTTCGCGATGGGTATGGCATTGGCGTCCGGGGCTGCGCCAGTGTTGACGGACACATACCCTCCGGCTTGAAGAATGCGATCAAACGCCGAGCGATCAACGACGAGATCTTTGATCACAGGAAAGGCCCGTGCGCGCCAGGGTTCGACCACAATCGTATCCCCATCGTGAAACACGCGCATGCGCAGTTGGCACGTGGTGGTTCCCGGTAACGGACCATGGGCCTGTCCATTGACGCACACACCGCAGGAGCCGCAAATCCCTTCGCGACAATCATGCGCGAACGCGATCGGCTCGTCACCTGCGCGCGTGAGTTCTTCATTGAGAACATCCAGCATTTCGAGAAAGGACATGTCGGGCGAGATATTCTCCACCTCATACGTCCGCAATGCCCCGGTCGCCGCAGTCGTTGGCTGTCGCCACACTTGTACCGTGAAGTGCATACTCGTTTCTCCTATTTGTAATTGCGTTCACTCGGGGAGACGTAGGTGAACTCAAGCGCCTCCTTGTGCAACTGCGGCGGGCCCTCAGCACCGCCGTATTCCCACGCTGATACATACGCAAAGTGCTGATCATTACGTTGGGCTTCGTGCTCTGCTGTCTGGTGTTCAACCCGGAAATGCGATCCACAGGACTCGTCGCGCTGGAACGCATCCATCACCATCAGTTCCCCTAGTTCGAGGAAGTCCGCGACGCGGCCCGCTTTCTCAAGCGACGCGTTCAAACTGTCCTCGCCGCCTGCGACCTTGACATTGCGCCAGAACTCCGCACGTAGTGCGCGTATCTCACTGAGAGCGCGCTGCAACCCAGCCGCACTCCGCACCATGCCCACGTCATCCCACAGGATTTTGCCTAACGCACGGTGCAGCTCATCGACGGTACAGCGGCCGTTCATCCCCAGGAGCTGCGCGACGCGGTCCTTCACCTGCTGCTCGGCCTGCGTGAACGCGGGATGACGTGCGTCAACCTTCGCGAAGCCTTCGGTCGCGAGATAGTCGCCGATCGTTGCGGGAAGAATGAAATACCCATCCGCTAACCCTTGCATGAGCGCGCTGGCACCGAGGCGATTGGCACCGTGATCAGAGAAGTTGCACTCCCCGAGCGCGTATAAGCCGGGAATCGTCGTCATCAGGTTGTAATCCACCCATAGGCCACCCATGCTGTAGTGTGGCGCAGGGTAGATGCGCATCGGCGTCGCGTAGGAGTCTTCACCCGTTGTTTCCGCATACATCTGAAAAATGTTGCCGTACCGTTCCTGAATCGTCCCGCGTCCCAAGCGGGCCATCGCGTCGGCAAAGTCCAAATACACTGCCATCCCGCTCGGCCCTACGCCGTAGCCCGCGTCGCAGATGTCCTTGACCGTTCGTGCCGCGAGATCACGCGGTACCAGATTACCAAACGCGGGATATTTCGATTCCAGAAAATAGTGCCGCTCCGCCTCGGGAATCTCATGCGCGGCACGTCGGTCCTGTTTGCCGGAGGGCACCCACACGCGACCATCATTACGCAGGCCTTCGCTCATTAGGGTGAGCTTCGATTGATATCCGCCAGAGACTGGAATGCAGGTGGGGTGGATCTGCGTGAAGCACGGGTTCGCAAACAATGCCCCCTGCTTATGCGCGCGCCAGATGGCTGTGGCATTGGACCCTTTCGCATTGGTCGACAAATAGTAGACGTTGGCATACCCACCGGTGGCAAGGACAACGGCATGTGCGGCAAAGGAGCGAATCTCACCGGTGCGGAGATTGCGGGTCACAATGCCGCGCGCTTTCCCGTCCACCGTCACCAGCTCAAGCATTTCGTGAAACGGAAAGCTGCGCACCTGCCCCACATGAATCTGCCGATTCAGTGCGCCGTAGGCCCCTAACAACAATTGCTGCCCTGTCTGCCCACGTGCGTAGAAGGTGCGTGAGACTTGCGTGCCACCAAAGGAGCGGTTTTCTAACAGCCCACCATATTCACGCGCAAAGGGGACGCCTTGCGCAACGCATTGGTCAATGATGTTGACGCTCAACTCCGCGAGGCGATAGACATTGGCCTCGCGCGAGCGATAATCTCCACCTTTGATGGTGTCATGGAACAAACGATGGACGCTATCGCCGTCATTACGATAGTTCTTGGCGGCGTTGATCCCACCCTGCGCCGCGACACTGTGTGCACGCCGTGGGCTATCGTGAAAGAAGAAACAGGACACATTGTACCCCAGCTCGGCTAACGATGCCGCCGCCGCCGCGCCCGCTAGTCCGGTTCCGACGACGATCACGTCAAGCTTGCGCTTATTTGCTGGGCTCACTAACTTCAAACTAAACCGCTGATGCGTCCATTTGTCCTCAAGCGGTCCTGATGGAATTTTTGCCTCTAACTTCATCACCCTCTCCTGTCGCGATTACCGAACGAAGTAAAAATACAGTGGGATACTCGCAAATCCTGCGGGCACCCCGATCGAAAACAGCACCCCAAACGCCGTAATCAGCGTCGTGTAGCGCCGCCGTGTCACTCCGAGTGTGCAAAACGCACTGTGAAATCCGTGGTAGAGATGGAAGGCTAACAGGACCATCGCGGTCACGTAGAGGCCTACATAGAGCGGGTTCGCAAACGCCGCGCGGATGAGGTCGTAGAGGCTCGCGTCGGCACCCAGGATTCGATGTTCGACGAAAAACGTGCGTAGGTGAACCACGAGAAATAAGAAGATCACGCTGCCCGTTATCCCCATGTGGCGCGAGATCCAGCTTCCACCACCTTTCGGGCGCTCGGTAGCGTAGCGCACTGGACGCGCGTTGCGGTTTGCCTTGCTTAATACCGCGGCATCGACAATATGAAAGAGAAACCCGCCCACGAGGCCAATTTCCAGCACGCGGATAAGCAGATTCGAGGCCATGAACCGCGCATAGGCCGTGAACGCGACCCCGCCGTCGTCTCTGAAGAGCAAGAGATTCCCCGCAAGGTGCACGACGAGAAACGAACACAGGAACACGCCGGTCACAGCCATGATGAGCTTGCGACCGATCGAGGAAGACATGATGCCAGTCTGTTTTGTCATACGCTTTCCCTCTGCAAGGCGTGGGGCTTTACGATGCCACCCTGGTGTATGTTGAGTAACCATAATTATTACTCAATATCTATGCAATATATTGACAATAATATTTTGCGCCATATATTTGCTGTACCACCTGAAACGGGACGTTCCCTGGAAAGGTGGTCAGGGTCCGATGCCGTGACGCGGCTAGCAACGATGCACGGTCGCAATGTTACCGAGAAGGGGTAGGCATCATGATTGACCGTTCTCGCAGTGGACAAAAAGTGCGCGTCCGTACGACTATTCGCACGACTTCAATCGATATTCCCGCAGGGTCAACCGGACGCATTCTGTACGAATTCGACAATGGGGTCGGGCGACAACTGATGGAAGTGCTCTGGGATGGCAGCGAGACCCATTCCCCGGTTTTTCCCAGTGACGTCGAGATTGTGGATGTAACTCTTAACAGCAGCATACGCCAGGAAGGAGAAGCACGATGAAAGCGAATATTGCCTTATCAGAGGAGCAACGCGCGGAGGTCATCAAGATTTTACACGTCCTGCTCGCCGACGAGTACGTGTTGTATACCAAAACCCGTAACTACCACTGGAACGTTGTCGGACCGCAGTTCACCCAGTTACACACCTTCTTTGAGACGCAATACAACGCGCTCAACATCGTCGTCGACGACGTGGCAGAACGTGTCCGCACGCTCGGCAGTTTTTCGCACGGCACCCTCAGCGAATTTGCTCGGCACACCCGATTGCAAGAGGAACCAGGACAGCATCCCAGTGCAGCTGAGATGCTCCGTCGCTTACTCGCTGACCATGAAACCATCATCCGTAACGTGCGGTGTGATGCGGAACGCTGCGCTGATCAGTACCGTGATGCGGGAACCAGTGACTTCCTCGTCGGATTGATGGAACAACACGAGAAGCAGGCCTGGATGCTGCGATCACTGGTGAGTGGAGAATGAGACGCGGCCGTGGGCGTCTGGCCAGTCGTGTTGCCCACAGCAGCGCCCACATCATCGCGCCGATCAATTGCATAGACATCTCACAGCGTAACGAAGGAGAAGAGTATGGCACGGCCAACCTACACACCAAAAGAGTTTGCGCTTACCGGGCTCACTGGTATTTCCGACCGCACCCTGGAGCTCCATTGGGGTCTGTACAAAGGGTACGTCACCAACACCAACGCGCTCACCGAGCAACTCGCGGAACTCTCCGTGGCAAAAATTACCCCGGCGTCCAAGCTCGCGTACGCCGAACTCACTCGCCGTTTGGGATTTGAGTATGGCGGTATGGTGCTCCATGAATACTACTTCGGTAACCTCGCCGCCAACGGCAAAGGCGCGCCTTCACCAGAACTTGAGGAGGCACTCACGCACAGTTTCGGCAGTGTCACCAACTGGCGGGAGGATTTTGTGACCATTGGCACCCTGCGTGGGGTAGGCTGGGCGATCCTGTATCAGGATCCGCAGACGCGACAACTTTCGAACCACTGGGTCGAGCTGCATCACCACGGCGTACCGTCTGGGTTCCAGCCGCTCCTGGTGATGGACGTATGGGAACACGCCTTCTTACTGGATTACAAACCAGCAGAGCGGGGAAAATACATCGAAGCGTTTTTCGCCAATGTAGACTGGACTGCAGTTAATGCACGCCTTAGAAGCAGTTGACAAACCCTTCGATCCTTCGACAGGCTCAGGACTCAGGGTGAGCGGAGAAGAACTGAAAACATGGGGGCGGTTTCCCCGTTGGCGCTAAGTTTTTCGAAGCACGAGTGTGCCTGAGACATTGACTCTGAGGAATTTATTAACAGCTTCTTACGCCCGCGACTGCCGTCGGAGCGCTTGGTTCACCCTAGTGATAATCAGCATTAATAACTGAAAGTGATATATTCTTATTAAACCAACAAGGAGAAACTGTATGGCACATGCACTACATGGCAGCAAAACCCACGAGAATCTCAAGCACGCCTTTGCTGGCGAGTCACAAGCGAACCGGCGCTATCTCTACTTTGCTCGTCGTGCTGACATTGAAGGTTACCCCGACGTCGGCGGGTTGTTCCGCGATACCTCCGAGGCTGAAACTGGCCACGCCTTTGGCCATATGGATTTCCTCAAAGAGGTCGGCGACCCAGCAACTGGCGAACCGATCGGGGATACCGTGAAGAACTTGAAGGCAGCCGTCGCTGGAGAGACCTATGAGTACGCTGAGATGTACCCGGGCTTTGCGAGAACGGCGCGAGAAGAGGGATTTGCAGAGATCGCTGAGTGGTTCGAGACCCTGGCACGGGCGGAGAGATCACACGCTGGGCGCTTTACCAAAGGGTTAGATACGCTCAATACGTAAACCTCCCCTCGCACGGAGTCGTTTCTGGGCAGCGTGCGGGGACGGAAGAGCAACGGAGGCAATAGAAATTTATGCACAAAGTCACCATCAATGATATCGTTGGTCGCGAGCGGTATGAGCATATCCGCGACCAGTTTCGCGAGCATATTATCGCGGTAAAGAAGATCCGGCGGATTGCGGTTGGAAATATCATCACCTTCGTGTTTGAAAACCAGGACACAGTCAAGTTCCAAATCCAGGAGATGTTGCGCGCGGAACATATTACCGACCTGGATCAGACGCGGTCTGAGATTGAGACGTATAACGAGTTGATCCCCAGCGACGGAGAACTCTCCGCGACGATGCTGATTGAGATTACCGAGCACGATCAGATTCGCCCGCAGCTCGTGCGTCTCCTTGGTATCGACACAGCGGTCTCGCTCCATATTGGACAGCAGGTCGTTGTTCCCGCAGTATTTGAGGCTGGCCGCAGCAAAGAAGATAACCTCAGCGCCGTACAGTATGTCCGCTTCGTCTTCTCACCAGAAGCCAGAGCGGCGTTTCACGATGAACGCCAGGAAGCGAAAATTGTGATCGACCATCCCCACTATCAGGCGCACACGGTGCTCAATCCAGAAACACGCCACGCATTGGCTACAGAACTGTAAGTGTGGGGTCCAAAAGACAGAGGCGCACGATCCCTACGGTCGTACGCCGTTATCCTTACTATGAATCGCTGATTATCTCAGTGCACGAAGAAATCGTGCACTGAGATTGCCTACTGAGAGAGTCTGGGGGAACCACCCCACTATGGAGAACAGGATGACATACCAGAAACCGCAGTCCGTCGTAGTAGGTCTTACTCTAATTTTTGGCCTACTGACCGGTTGCACACAAGAAACGCAAAACCAAATTGGTCGGTCAGTGCAGAATTGGACCGGCACGAACGGCGTACTTGACATCTATGCTGGAGATAAACTTACCATGAGATTTATCGGCATTGATAAACTGTCAACCGCCTACGGCACGAACGAAGATGCCATACGGCCGTATCGATTTGGCTATGGCACAGTGGATAAGAATCTCAACTACAAGGCCGATGCGGGAGAGAAGAAAGTCTACTTCGAGATCAACGCAAACGCCACCAACTATGTGTTCTATGAAAACTACGAAGAGTGAAAATAGCGAATCCAACCCCGCCGGGATGTCCAGACGAAAGCACGAGGCGCAGTTGCGTCTCCCGTATGGCAAAGTGAGACACAAGCAGTAGTGACCAGGGAGGTGCCGCGGGAATACGGTACGCGTTGAGCACACGCAACGATAAACGGAGTACAGATGAACAGCGAGCATACAGTTCCCGACTTTCCCACGAGAAGCCGACGACGCATGCGGTGGCTCATCATTCTGAGCGGCCTTATCTTTGCCCTCGGGATTGAATACTGGGCCTTCGAGAATCGGCATTTCCAAACGCCGCAGGCCCAACCCCGTCCGATCGCTGCTCGGACGGAGTTGACGACTGAGGAGCAAGCGACGATCTCCCTCTTTCAGGAATCATCTCCGTCTGTAGTGTACATCACCACCGAGGTTGTCCAGCGCGACGCGTTCAGCTTCAATCTGCTGCAAATTCCACAAGGCACCGGCTCTGGTTTTCTCTGGGGTGCGCAGGGACATGTAGTCACCAACTTTCATGTTCTTGAAGGGGCAAGCTATGCGCGGGTCACCTTGGCCGACCAGTCTGCGTGGGATGCGCAACTTGTCGGCGTAGAGCCGGATAAAGATTTGGCTGTGCTGAAGATTGGCGCACCCGCAGCTCAGCTCAAGCCACTCCCGCTCGGCACTTCACGAGACCTGGCGGTGGGGCAAAAAGTCTTTGCCATCGGCAATCCCTTTGGGTTAGATCAGACCCTCACCACTGGTGTGATTAGTGGTCTGGGCCGAGAGATTGAATCGGGCACTGGGCGGCCTATTCAAGGAGTGATCCAGACGGACGCGGCCATTAACCCCGGCAACTCGGGAGGGCCGCTGCTCGATAGTGCCGGTCGCCTGATTGGCGTCAACACTGCTATCTATAGTCCTTCCGGGGCCTACGCGGGTGTCGGCTTTGCGGTCCCGGTCGATACTGTCAACCGGACCGTTCCCCAACTGATCACGCACGGCAAAGTCGTGCGCCCTGGGCTTGGCGTCACGCTCGTCGAAGACCAGATCGCCCAGCGTTTTGGCGTCGATGGCGTCCTCATTCTGGATGTCGTGCCACAGAGTGTCGCCGCCCGCGCCGGTCTTCGTCCGACACGGCAAGATCCTGCAGGTCGGGTACAACTCGGCGACGTCATTACCGCCATCAACGATACGCCCATACACAACGGTAATGATCTTTTTGCAGAACTCGACCAGTACCAGGTCGGTGACACGGTCACGCTCATCATTCGGCGCGAGGGAAAACCACAACGTCTGTCGATCACTTTACAGGCGTTATCATAAAGAGATCACAGGTGGTCAGGAGCGCATGGTATCCCTCACGGAAGGTAGGGTAACGAAACACGTACCCGGCTTCCACCAGCTTGGTATTTCGACAGCGCTTATTACTACGGTGACCGCGGGCGTCGGCATTCCCAGCAGGAACGGTCCGGGGCGGAGGCAGACCGAGTTGCAGGGCGAGCCATCGTAAGACGGTACTCTGTTCAGCGGGTTCATTGTCCACTGCGACATACACACTATTCGGCTGCGTCAATTGCATCACATGTTGTAATACTCCGGCACAGTCATCTCGATGGATGCGGTTGGTGTAGACTGGCGGTCCAGCCGTGCATTCCGCTGTTCCGTGTCGTACGCTGTCAATCAAACGAGTTCGGCCTGGTCCGTAAATACCACCGAGCCGCACGACGATAGCGGGAAAGCCACTGCGCAATACTATTTGCTCAGCACTGAGGAGTTCTCGACCAGAGAAATGAACCGGCTCGGTCGGGGAGCTCTCGTCAACCCATTCTCCTGACTGCTGCGCATAGACCCCGGTACTGGAGGCAAAAATAAATCGCTGCAGCTCATGCCCCTGTGTCACTAACGCGGAAAGTAAATGACGTACACCATCCACATAGGTTGCTCGGTAGTTTTCGGCTGACGAGCTGCTCGGGGCAGCAGTGTAGAAAACGACGTCTACTGCAGATGGTAAGGAGCAGAGAGTGTCGGGTTGTGTCAGGTCAGCGGGAAATGGGGAGATGCCTGCCGGCAACTTGTCACAGTTGCGACGTAATCCCCAGACGGTATGTCCATCGCCAGCTAACCGTATTCCCAGTTCTGTCCCAACGTCACCACAGCCAGCTATCAGTACTCGTGTCATAGCTCAGCCCTCCGTTAATCGTTCAACTGCCAAATCGCAAAGTTCAGCGCCACTGCGAATGTCACCCACCCGAGATACGGTACCAGAAGCCAGCCAGCAATCGCTGTCACACGCCAGAAGGCTAACAGTGTCGCAACAATCGCGCCCCACAAGAACACGATTTCGACACACGCGGCACCCGGATTTTGCATTCCGAAGAACATGACTGACCACCCAAGGTTGAGCGCAAGCTGCACCATAAATAGCGCAAGTGGCACAACGATAACGACCGACTGGTGCTTGCGCCACACTAACCACGCTGCAACTGCCATACACGTATACAAGATTGACCACACTGGACCGAAGATCCAATTTGGCGGAGTCCAGCTCGGTTTGCGCAGCCTTGCATACCAATCATTCAAGACTGGCGTCGTGGACTCCGAGCCAACCAGCGCAACGGCGAAGCACAGCCCGAGAAAGCCCGTAAGGCCTAACCATTCGTGACGAGATGACACAGAGACCTCCTTCTGTTGTCAGTAAGGCGTGCATTGAAGCGGCGCGAACGTAAAGAGCCGGAGAATCGGTGCAACAAACAGTAGTCCAAGTGCGATCAGCCGCGCTGACTTTATGCGCTGTCCCTGCCCCTCGTGGGAGAGAGTCAGATAGAGGTGGCGGTCGCGGCCTTTACCCGTGTACTCTCCCTCAAGGGAGAGGAGAAAACCAAGACCGAGAAGTACCCACATCCCGTCCTCAAGATTTATGCGACATCGTGGTCAGTAGTGCGGAATATCCTTCGCGGAACGTCGGGTAACGAAACACGTACCCAGATTCTATCAGCTTGTTATTCCGGCATCGCTTGTTACTGCGCTGGAGGCTATTCTGCGTGGAAGTTGTATGGTCACGGCCTGTCCGTTGACAGTCTTGGCAGAGTTGAGCTTAACGACATCAGCCGCCATCACTTTGCCTGGCACCACATGATAGGTCAGGATCGCTTGCAACTTGGCTTTATTCTCAGGTTTCAAGAGGTCATCAAGCGTTCCCTTGGGAAGTTTTGCAAATGCCTCATCGGTCGGAGCGAAGACGGTAAGGCATGGGCAAGAATTAAGTTACCGATTAAGAGCGAGGAAGAAGCGTATAGTTCCAATCGCCATGAAACTTACCGGGTTTGATATTGAGCGCTTGAAACTCATCGTCGGA
>VGTJ01000041.1 GCA_016874775.1 Deltaproteobacteria bacterium | reverse complement strand
GTAACCGTATAGAGGCCCCAGCGGGGCCTTCCTAAGAGTTACCGCCCCCAGCGGGGGCTTCGGAATGTGCTCGGCCCCTTCGGAGGGGCCTTCTTAATACCACGGCCTCTGGCCGTGGTAGCTTATTTCGTTCAGCCTGACACTCTGGCAGTGTTGGGACCGCAATTGCGGCTGTTCCAGTATTCCCTTGCCTTGCGATTGGCAATCTTCTACAGTGCGCCGCGATGATGAACTTTACTCAATATCGCGCACGTTACGATGCAGAGTGTGCTCGCTTGAAAGAAGCATTTGCGCAACTATCGATGGCGGAGAAGAGTCGGCGGGTTCTGGGACATGACAATCCGTTGCTCTACTCGTCTCAGGCGGTCGGCTCACGCTTGAGTGCAACTGGGCTCTCTGAACACGCCTTGGCACGTAACCTTGAACGACAAACCGCACAATTTGAGCAGATCGCCTATCAGACCCTGGTGCGTGCTCCATTGCGGCGACTGCCGTTGCCAGATACGCAATGGATTTTTCTCGACTTTACTGGACAGACTGGTGGGTGGCGTTATCAACGTGCAGAGGCGGTTGAGAAATTTCGTGCAGCGATTGCCGGGAAATCTCCGGAATCCTCGTGTCGTTTCCTGAGCGGTGGGATTGTGACTTCTGAGATGTTGAACCGTCTCATGGTCGAAGAATTCTCACGGCCCGGCGCCTCATTTCAAACGACGGCCAAGCAACTCACTTGCCGCTTCCAGCTCTGGGTCGCCCGCGCTCGTAGTGATATTCCACGTGGCGCGTGTATTCGTATCGACTGATGAAGAATGGTGGAGAAAAAGAAAAAGGCCCTTATTCAGGGCCTTTTTCTTTCGGATCGCTTCGCTTCTTAGGGATGTTCGATTTTTAGGTTACTTCTTTTTTGCGGGGGCTTTCTTCTTCGCCTTTGAAGCGGTCTTCTTTGCGGGGGCTTTCTTCACTGCTTTCTTCACGACTTTCTTTTTTGCTGCTGCCATAGAGACCTCCTATCTTTCTGAGTGAGTTGTGGGAACCCCTCGTTATGATATTTTTTTGTGAAGCGAAGCTCCATTCGTCGATCTTTGTAGCAGATCATCATTCATCCCGCAATAAAAAATCGTCACATTGTGAAAAAAATTTAATCATTCTTACTTCATCGCAAAGGCCTTTTTTCCCAGATAGCGTGCACGCGTTCCCAGCTCTTCTTCGATACGTAACAGTTGGTTATACTTCGCGGTCCGCTCACCACGACACACACTGCCAGTTTTGATTTGCCCGGCGTTGAGCGCAACGGCAAGGTCAGCAATGGTGGTGTCTTCTGTCTCTCCAGAGCGATGCGAAATGACAGACGCGTAGCCGTGCTGTTGCGCGAGCGCGCAAGTGTCGAGCGTCTCACTCAGGGTGCCGATTTGATTGACTTTGACGAGAATGGCGTTCGCCACGTGCTCGTTGATGCCACGCGCGAGTCGCGTTTTATTCGTCACAAACAGGTCGTCACCTACGAGCTGCACGCGCTTGCCCAGCTCTTTGGTTAAGAGTTGCCATCCTTCCCAGTCATCCTCAGCGAGACCATCTTCAATCGAGACGATGGGATACTGCTTCGTCCACTGCGCATACAAGGCCACGAGGTCAGCCGCACTGCGCGTTTTTCCGCCAGACTTGTGGAACACATAGGTTCCGTTCTCGTACAACTCGGTTGATGCCACATCGAGGGCCAAGGCGATATGCTTGCCCGGTTGATAGCCTGCGCGAGTGATGGCCTCGAGCAGGATGTCGAGGGCTTCTTCATTGGAACGTAGATCCGGGGCCACCCCACCTTCGTCGCCGACCGCCGTCGTCAATCCTTTATCTTGCAGAATACGTTTGAGCGTCGCGAAGACTTCTGCCCCCATCCGTAAGGCCTCGCGAAACGAACGTGCTCCGATCGGGACGATCATGAATTCTTGAATATCGATGTTGTTGGTCGCGTGGGCTCCCCCATTTAAGACGTTCAACAATGGGACGGGGAGGGTGTTGGCGTTACGTCCACCCAAGGAGCGATACAATGGCACGGCTGCACCAGCAGCAGCTGCTTTGGCGATGGCGAGCGACGTGGCAATCAACGCATTCGCACCTAAGCGTTTTTTGTTCGCGGTTCCGTCGAGATCGAGGAGGACGTGATCCAGTTTTTGTTGTGCACTGGCGTCTTTTCCGGCTAAGCGTGGGCCGATCACTTTGTTGACGTTGTCCACTGCCTTCTGTACCCCTTTACCGCCATACCGTTTGTTACTACGGTCACGGAGTTCCCAGGCTTCGTGTGCACCAGTCGAAGCCCCGGAGGGGGCTGCCGCGCGGCCCACTGCGCCACTAGAGAGCACGACGTCTACTTCAACAGTGGGGTTCCCTCGACTATCGATGACTTCCCGAGCGATAACCTTTTTGATCTTCATCTCAATCCTTTCTCTGGGCATGCTGGGGCAGTTCGTTGCTCTGCACCGTGCAAGCGCGTAAGATGCCTATTCTACAAATTATGCGTATATTTAAAAAACTGTGGCTCCCGACGCTTCTCCTCTCGTATGTCCTGTTAGCGCTTTCCACTGCGATTGGGGAACATGGATTTGTCCATTTGTGGAGTTTGCGCCAGGAACAACGCTCGCTTGAATCCACAGCGGTCGCGCTGTTGGAAGAAAACAAAGATCTTCGAGATCGCATTAGTCGATTGAAAACGGACAATCGGTATCTAGAAAAAGTTGTGCGGGAAGAACTGAAGTTCGCGAGAAAGGGAGAATTCCTCTATCTATTCCGGGGTTCATCTGAGGCGCCGGAGCAAGGAAGAGACGAGACTGTTAGTGACAGGACCCATGAGTCCACTACGGATGCTGAACTCCCTCGGTAGTCTCAGCGTGTTGTCCTTGGCAGACTATTCGTCGTCGCCGTCACCACCACCTTCTGTGAAGTCCTCATATTCATCGGGGTCCATCAGGTCTTCAAGTTCAGTTTTGTCGCTCAATTCAATTTCGAGCAACCACCCTTCACGATAGGGATCTTCGTTGACCAATGCAGGTTGATCTTCCAAATCTGTATTCGTTGCTGAAATGGTTCCGCTGATGGGAGCGAGAAGATCTGAGACGGTTTTCACCGATTCGACTTCACCAAAACTCTCACCACGTTCAAGGACGTCTCCTACGTCCGGCAACTCCACTGCAATAATTTCTCCGAGTTCGTCTTGGAGATATTCCGAAAGACCGACTTGAGCACGGTTGCCCGTGACTCGTACCCACAAATGATCTTCGGAAAACTTGAGGTTCTCAGCCATGATTTCTGCTCTGCCTCCTCTGGTGTCACTTGTTAGCGAGGTCCTTGCCCTCTGTCAAGAAAACTTTTTGCGTTAGCGGCGCGAGTCTCGCCGAAAAAGTCGCGTCGCGCCTCGACCTGATTCCAGTCCGTGTTCCATTTCGCGGACAATTTGTCGGGCCGCTTCGCGGGGATCTTTGGCATCGCGAATGGGTTTCCCCACGACCAGGTAGTCGGCACCAATGCGCATCGCCTCTTCCGGCGTCAGCACGCGCTTTTGGTCATCCCAGGCTTCACCTTGCGAGCGCACTCCAGGGACAACTAACAACAGGTTCTTTCCACACTCGCGACGAATGCGGGCGATTTCCATTGGCGAGGCAACAACGCCATCCATACCTGATTCCTGCGCTAATTTAGCTAACCGCACCACTTGGTTTTCGACACCGGTAACGACGCCCGTTCGTTTGAGGTCCTCTTTGTTCAAGCTCGTGAGGACCGTTACCGCGAGAATTTTGGGGCGTCGCAGGTTTTCAGTTCTGCACACTTTGTTTACGTCGACGAGCGTTTGGTGCATCATTTCTGAACTGCCCGAGGCATGGAGATCAAACATCCGCACCCCTAACCGGGTGGCTTCGACACCAGTACGAGCGACGGTGCGGGGAATATCGTGAAACTTGAGGTCGAGAAAAACTTCGCCGCCTTTATTCTGAATAAAGCGAACAACTTGCGGGCCGCCATGTAAAAAGAGTTGTTTGCCGACCTTGAAGAGGCCAACCTCGTCTTTCAGCAGTGAGACGTATTCCTTGACCTCAGCCATGGAGGCCACATCAAGGGCAAAGATCAAACGCTGCCGGACTTCACTTTGGCGTGAAGTCAGAAATGGCCATGCGAGATGTACCATTAGTGATTTTCCCGGCTGAGCGTGATGAGCGTCTCGACGATTTGCCCAACCCCGACTTCGGTTCCTTGTTTTTCTGTTCGCCGCTTCAATTCCACCATACCTCGGGCGAGCGACTTTGGCCCAATGGTGACGCGCAGTGGCGTACCGAGTAAATCAGCATCCTTGAATTTGACCCCTGGACGCTCGCTCCGGTCATCAAGCAGAACATCAATACCAGCAGTGAGGAGTTGCGTATAAATGCCTTCTGCTGTTGTCCGGCTCTGTTCATCATCCCAGTTGACCGGGACAATTTGTACAGAAGCTGGAGCTAGTGGTAGCGGCCACTGAATACCATCTGCATCATGATGCTGCTCAATCGCCGCGGCAACCGTCCGCGTGATCCCAATACCGTAACAGCCCATTTCCATGGGGTGATCTTGCCCCTGTGCATCCTGATAGGTGGCATTTAAGGCCTTACTATACTTTGTCCCGAGATAGAACGTTTGCCCAACCTCAATCCCACGATGCGTGGTAAAGATGCCAGATTCACACCGTGGGCATGCATCTCCAGCTCGTGCTTGTCGTAGGTCAGCAAACCGTACATTGCCGAGATCTCGTCCAAAATCGAGACCAGTCTGATGATAATCACGTTCATTCGCGCCACAGATCATGCCCACAGCGCCACGCAAGGTGTTGTCGCTGACGAGTGTGGCTTTGATACCAATCGGGCCAGCGAATCCGATTGGTGCATTCGTGGTGCGAACAACAGTGTCTTCATCCGCGAGTGCGACCCACTGGCAACCAAGGGCTGTCTTGAGCTT
This sequence comes from Deltaproteobacteria bacterium, assembly GCA_016874775.1. Lineage (NCBI taxonomy): Bacteria > Pseudomonadati > Myxococcota > Myxococcia > Deltaproteobacteria bacterium. Next base: position 30,343 of record VGTJ01000041.1, on the reverse strand, counting down.
CGGCTCACTCAGTTCGTGATCACCACGAATCATGGCGGCAATGACGGCTCCCGTATCTGTGACGTAGATCAACGTTTTGACGAATCGTTCTGGAGACTCACCGAGAAATGTCGAGACTTCTTCGATCGTGCGTTGGTCGGGCGTATGCACTTTCTTTAATGCAGACGACGCTGAACCCTGGACACTAGACTCTGGACGAGTCCGTATTTCAGCTTTCTCGACATTTGCGGCGTAGGTACACTTATCACAACTGACGATGGCATCTTCGCCAGAGTCGGCGAGCACTTGGAATTCATGTGACAGAGTGCCACCGATCGCACCGGTATCGGCTTCGACTGGACGATATGTCAGCCCACAACGATCGAAAATGCGGCGATATGTGTCATACATGTTTTGGTATTCGCGCTGACAATCGGCAAAGTCAGTATGAAAGGAATAGGCGTCTTTCATAATGAATTCGCGCCCACGCATCAGGCCAAAGCGGGGACGCACTTCATCGCGAAACTTGGTCTGAATTTGGTACAGATTTAATGGCAGGTCTCGGTACGAACGGATTTCGCGTCGCACGATATCGGTGACGACCTCTTCGTGTGTCGGTCCGAAACAGAAGTCTCGCTCATGCCGATCTTTAATACGGAGCAATTCTTTGCCGTAATGTTCCCAGCGTCCGCTTTCTTGCCATAACTCAGCCGGGCAGACGGCTGGCATGAGGATTTCCTGAGCACCAGCACGATTCATTTCTTCGCGGACAATGTTTTCGACTTTACGTACGACCTTCAGCCCGAGCGGGAGAAAATCGTAAATCCCGCGAGCAACCTGGCGAATCAGTCCCGCACGAACGAGAAGTTTGTGACTAATGACTTCCGCCTCAGCGGGGTCGTGCCGAAGGGTAGGAATCAACGTATGGCGATAACGCATGGATAATATTCTACCGCAAGTAATAGTAATTGCGGGAACATTAGACAGTGCAAGGGAAAGGTGTCAAGTCGGGCAACCGGAAGAGTGAAAAATGTAGCCGTGGGAGTTTTCATTATCGGAGTGAAATCGTGTAGGTTATGCGATATGTCATTTTTCCTGAACAGCCGGTTGAACCCCCTTTCTCTTTGGCCGATACCTTCGAAAGGAACTTTTGTCAGCGCTGATCATACAAAAGAGTCCCCGACGATAGGCGCTACGGTGGGCAAGTACGTGAAATATTTTTTCGTGGTCCTCTGCTTTGGTGTGAGCATTGGGTATCTTTTCACACGGAGCAGAGACATTGGTATTGGTGCGATAATTGTTGCCGTGTATGCTGGGCTTTTCTACATCTGGCGAAAAACTCAACCTCCGAAATACAAAGACCGCTACCCGATCATCCACTATCGCGGCCATCCAGCACGGAAAAAGAAGTCTCCGGCGAAATTTTTTCGTTAGTAAGCAGCGCCGAGACCAGGCCCTCCCTGTTCCCGGCTCACTGCGTGACTATTCAGATCCAGACTTACTTATGCTCCATCGCATGCATCGCCACGGTGCTATGCGCAAATGACCCACCAGCTCGTAATGCCATTGCGACAAAGATACTCTCTGCGACTTCCTGTTCCGTCGCTCCTGCTGCGATCGCTTTCTTGGTGTGAACATCAATGCAGTAGGGACACTGGGTAACATGTCCAACCGCAACGGCGATCAATTCTTTCGTCTTCACATTCAGTGCGCCTTCTTCAAACGCTTTCTTGTCGAATTCGACAAAAGCCTTGAACGTGTCCGGCTTGAGATCGCGCAGTTTCTTGAGGTCCTTCATTCCATCAGCGGGGTAAAAGTGATCGGCCATAAGTGATTCTCCTTTCTTGCTCACATGTATTCCGTTTCACGTATCACGTTCTACGCCTCACGCAACCTGTGTCACGGTTGTCGTTACTGCTGTGTTCTCCGTACAAGCATTTCCTTCTCCGAGATAGTGGTTAAGGGAAAAGCTTGTGGTGAGCCGTCGCCCTTTAAAGAAAAACGGGATACATAAGTCCTTTTTTCATGATAAAAAGGACTTATGTACTCCAGACTGTTAGACGTCCAGCGGCAGAAAAGTTTCTTTCTCTTTGGTCCACGTGGTGTGGGAAAAACCGCGTGGCTGAAACAGACTTTTCCCGAGGGGCTCTACCTCGACTTACTCGATTCCGAGTTGCATCTGCGACTGGTGGCCTCCCCGCGACGACTCGACGACTTGATTCCACGCGGTTTTTCCGGCTGGGTGATTCTCGATGAGGTCCAACGTGTTCCGGAGATCCTCAATGAAGTGCATCGCTTGATCGAAAGTCGGCGGCTACGCTTTATTCTCACGGGGTCGAGTGCGCGTAAGCTGCGGCGGCGAGGGGTCAACCTCCTGGCTGGGCGTGCGCTCACGCGCTTTATGCATCCGCTCACCGCCACCGAACTGGGAAACGATTTTCAACTGAAACACTCCCTTCAGTTTGGTTGTTTACCAGTAGTGTACACGGAACCAAATCCTAAAGCCTATCTTTCCAGTTACGTCACGACTTATCTCCGCGAGGAAGTGCAGCAAGAAGGACTCCTGCGCAACCTTGGCGCATTTACCCGCTTCTTGGAAGCGGCCTCGTTCTCGCAAGCGGCGGTTCTCAACATGACCGGTGTCGCACGAGAGTGTGGTGTCGAGCGGAAAGTAGTGGAAGACTACTTCACGACCCTGGAGGACCTGCTGCTGGCCGTACGTATCCCTGTGTTCTCTCGTCGTGCCAAACGGCGAGTGAGCACGCATCCGAAGTTTTTCCTATTCGATGCGGGGGTGTTCAATATCCTCCGTCCGCGCGGACCGCTCGATGCCGAGTCGGAAATTGCCGGGCCGGCATTGGAGACACTGCTCCTTCAGCATCTCCGTGCGCTAAACGATTACTACGAGTTAGGCTATCAGATTTTTTTCTGGCGCACGGCGACCAATGTCGAAGTGGACTTTGTCTTGTATGGCGAGCGCGGCTTATTAGCTATCGAAGTGAAACATTCCGCCCGGGTGCGTGACGAAGATTTCCAAGGACTTCGTGTGTTTCTCGCGGACTATCCACAGGCGAAGGCTTTTCTCTTGTATACCGGCTCTCGGAGTTGGCATGAGCGAGGAGTGGAAGTGATGAACTTCGCCACTGCGGTTCAGCGCTTGCCCCGCATACTGCGGGGCGAGAAAGCGCCAAGGGAATCATAAGCATCCTCCGTGCGAAAACCGTCTGCAGCCTGATCCGCCGGAAACGCTTCGCTTATTCCGGCCTACACTCTGCGTCTCGTCAAGCACATGCAAACCGCTGTAGGATGAGTTGTACGAACCTTGCACTCTGTCAACGAGGGTGGTACGACGCAAGCAAAAGGTCGACGAGAAAAACAAAGGAGGACGTATGAGCACTCAAGTATCACAAGAAGAGCACGATGCTCGTGTTGCGCGCTTTGGGGATCTCAAGCCGATCGACTACGCGAGCTTTATCAAGAACTACAAACCTGATGGCACCCAAGGGTATGCGCTGATTGGTCGTGCGGGAAGAACTACCCCTGCGATCAGTGGAGAACATGGCTTCACTATGGCGGTTAATAAAGTCAGCCCTGGTAAAGGAGCGCCGCTCCATTGCCACCCCAAACCGGAAGTGTTCGTTGTACTTTCTGGGACATGTTCGTTTTTCTGGGGCAATAAAGGTGAGAACGAAGTGACCCTTAGTCAGTGGGATACGATTTCTTTTCCCGCAGGAACGATGGAAGGATTCCGTAACGTCGGAAACGAAGAGGCCACATTGTTAGTGGTGTTAAGTGGTTCGGAGATTGGTGAAGTGACGTTTGAGAAGCGGTGAAGTGGTCAGTTATTAGTTGTCAGTTATTAGTTATCAGCGGCGTAATCAAAGCGCGAAAAGAAGGGCTAGGGCTGGGAGGGAGCGACTATAGGTTTCCCACCTGATAATGATGCGCGTCCACCCTTCGACAAGCTCAGGATGGACGGGACAGGGAGTGAACGCGTTGAGCTTTTTCCGTTCATGCTGAGCCTGTCGAAGCATGATCCGCATTCACTAAGAACATCCATTTAGGCAACCTATAGCTCCTAACCCCTAATCCCCCCCAGCCCCTAGCCCCTTGTTCCCGGCCTCTAGCCCCACACCGTGTCTTTTCCTATAATCCGCCCCGCCACACTCGGAGGGGTAACTATGGATTTCGATTACTCGCCACAAGAAGAGTCGTTTCGTCAAGAGTTGCGTGCGTGGCTGAAGGCCAATCTGCCCGCAGAGTATGACCCAGAAACATTTGAGCGGCTTGATGAGCAGGAGCAATTCAAGATCCGCCTCAAGTGGCAACAGAAGTTGCATGCCGCGAATTTAGTTGGCGTGCACTGGCCGAAAGAATACGGTGGCCGTGGCGCAACCATCATTGAGCAGGCGATCTATCAACAAGAAATGTCGCGCGTGCGGGCTCCTGGTATCGCCAATCCGATGGGGATTTCGCTGGTCGGTCCGACCTTGATGCACTGGGGCACCGAAGAGCAGAAGAAACGCTACATTCCCAAGATTCTCAGTGCCGAGGAGATTTGGTGCCAGGGGTATTCTGAACCTGGTTCAGGGTCAGATCTTGCCTCGCTGCAAACACGGGCGGTCGAAGATGGCGATTCCTTTGTCGTCAACGGACAGAAAGTGTGGACCAGCTATGCCCATCAGGCAAACCGCTGCATCCTCGTTGTTCGCACCGACCCTGATGCACCAAAACACAAAGGTCTGTCCTATCTCTTAGTCGATATGAAATCACCTGGTGTGACTGTGCGACCACTGGTGCAAATCACCGGCGATTCGGAATTCAACGAAGTATTCTTTGAAGATGTACGCGTGCCCAAGGCCAATATCGTCGGTGAGAAGAACCAAGGTTGGCAAGTGGCGGTGACCACACTGATGTTCGAGCGGGTGAATTTCAGCATTATTTATCAGATCGGGCCGATGCTGCAGAAATTAGGAGAACTGGCTAAACGCTTACGGGTGAATGGTCACACTGCGGCTGAAGATCCTGCGGTACGACAGAAACTCGCGCAGTTTGCGATTGACGAGCAAGCCATCAAGCTCAATGGCTTTCGTCAGTTGACACGACAACTCAAAGGCGACCCGCCGGGTCCAGAAGGGTCGATTGGTAAACTCGCTTCGAGTGAGTTGTACGGACGTATTGCGCAGTTTGCGGTGGAACTGCTAGGACCGTACAGCCAGATGGCGCTGGGAGAACTGCACGGTGTTGATGGCGGCTACTGGTCGCAACGAGCGCTGGCCTCACGTTTGTACACGATTGCTGGTGGGACGTCAGAAGTGATGCGCAATATCGTTGGTGATCGTGTGCTGGCGCTGCCAAAGGGGTAGAAAAGCATTCAGCACTCAGCTATCAGCGATCAGCAAGACTAGGGAAGAGTTGAGCGTATGATTTTTTGGCTGAACGCTGACTGCTGAGAGCTGACAGCCGTCCGAAGGAGGAATCATGAATTTCGGTTTCACAGAAGATCAAGAAGCACTGCGCGACGCAACGCGCAAATTTCTCGATAACGAATGTCCGACGACGTTTGTGCGCAAAATGATGGCTGATGATACCGCGCATGCGACTGAGCTATGGAAAAAAATTGCTCAGCTTGGTTGGCTGGGGATCATTGTGCCAGAGGACTTTGGCGGCAGTGGTGGAAGCTTTCTTGATCTCGTCGTGATTCTTGAAGAAGCAGGGAAGTCGCTTCTTCCGGGGCCGTTCTTTACGACTGCACTGTTGGGGACAACAACGCTCTTAGCGGGCGGCTCAGCCAGCCAGAAAGAAACTCTTCTGCCGAAGATTGTTGAAGGCAATCATATTGTGACATTAGCGTTAGCCGAAAAGAGTGGACGTTATGATGCGGCTGGCGTCGCCCTTACGGCCAAAGCGAAAGGCAATGACTTCGTCCTCTCAGGTGAGAAGATGTTTGTTCCTGACGCCCATGTCGCTGATCAGATTATTGTTGCCGCACGCACTGGTGGCAATGGCGAGGATGGTATCACCTTGTTTCTTGTTGACGCGAAGTCTCCCGGCGTAACAACGACACAGCTGAAAACCGTCGATATGACCCGCCGTCAGTGTCATGTGACGTTACAAGATGTTGGGGTATCGCGGGCCAACGTGCTTGGTGAAGTAGGGAAGAGCTGGCCAGTGTTGCGTCGCGTGCTCGACCAAGCGATGGCTGGGCTGTGTGCTGAGATGATCGGTACCGGGCAACAGGCCCTTGATATGGCCGTGAGCTACGCCAAAGAACGAGTACAGTTCGGCAAACCGATTGGTAGTTTCCAGGCGGTCAAGCATAAGTGCGTTGATATGATGGTGCTCGTGGAGAATGCACGGTCTCTGACCTACTATGCGGCGTGGACGGTCGATGAGAACGTAGCCGAAGCCAAACAAGCCGTGCCAATGGCAAAGGCGTATTGCAGCGACATGGGCAAAACCGTGACCAGTGAAGCAATTCAAGTACATGGTGGTATCGGCTTTACTTGGGAGCACGATATGCATCTATTCTATCGTCGTGCTCTGGCTGGTGAAGCGGCATTCGGTAGTGCGCCAGTGCATCGTGAAGTGGTGGCGCAGACGCTAAATCTATAGTTATCGGTTTTCGGTTGTCAGCGTAGCAAGAAACAGTGAAGAGTTAAGAGTTAAGAGTGTCAGGAGAGAAAAATACTTTCCTATTTTCTTCTTCAATTCTTCACTCTTCACTTTTAACTCTTAACTGATTTCCCTTACTGATAACTGACAACTATCATGACTCCCTCCCTCATCCTCCACGGCGGGGCCGGTTCCCCAGACCCAACACAGCACGAAGAGCGCGCGCGCGGTCTCCGTCGTGCCTTCGATGTAGCCTGGACAATTCTCCAGCAGGGTGGATCAGCCCTCGACGCTGTTGTTCAAGCTGTTGTCGAGTTAGAGAACAACCCAGTCTTCAATGCTGGTGTGGGCGCGTGTTTGACCGCAGAGGGAACGGTTGAGCTCGATGCCTCACTCATGGAAGGGACGACCTTTCAGGCTGGAGCTGTTGGTGGGGTGCGTACCGTTCGCAATCCGATTCTGTTGGCGAAAGCAGCGATGGAATCGCAACGTCATGTCTTTTTGGTTGGTGACGGAGCAGAACGTTTCGCTCGTGAACATAGCTTTCCTCTTACTCAGCAGAACGAACTGATTACGCCTCACCAGCGACAACCCTGGCAGCAAGGCCAACAAGGCTCACCTGGAACTGTTGGTGCGGTTGCACGGGATCGTCATGGACACCTTGCCTCTGCGACGTCAACCGGTGGCATGAGTAATAAACTCCCTGGCCGTATTGGCGATTCTGCAATCGTTGGTGCCGGAACCTATGCGGACGACAATCTTGGTGCTGCCTCGGCAACAGGGAAGGGTGAATCGATTATTCGCACGACCCTGACTCGTACGGCTGTTGAGTTGTTGCGAGATGGTCGAGATCCTCAACGGGTAGCATCGCAAGCGATCGCGTTGTTAGAAAAACGCACTCAAAGTGAAGCTGGTCTTATTCTCGTTGATTCGCTTGGTCGCATTGGCTACGCGCACAACGCACCCGTGATGAGCGTGGCATTGTTAGAGCAGGGCAACTCGATAATTCGAGAGTGAATCGGAGAACCGGGGAATCGGAGACACGGTGAGAAGCGAAAAGTTTCGTATTCTCCGATTCCCCGATTCGCCGGTTCTTTTCTCTGTCTTGTGCTCTGGCATTCTGAGCCGCAGTATGTCACAAATGATCTCGGTTCTCTTAATTCACCCGAATTCTTATTTAAGGAGGGTTTCCCATGGCCAAAACGAGTGGCAATGATCTGGTTGTGAAATCGCTGAAGGATGAAGGCGTGGATACCGTCTTCTATCTGACCGGCGGTCCGATGGTTGATGTGGCAACGCGTTGTATCGAAATTGGCTTCCGTTCGGTTGACGTGCGGCACGAACAAGCCGCAGCAATGGCTGCGCATTCATATAGCCGCGTGCTCGGCAAACCTGGGGTCTGTTTTGCCGCCTCTGGTCCTGGGGCGACCAACTTGATCACCGGAGTTGGCAATGCCTTTCTTGATGCCGTGCCAGTGGTAGCCCTTGGTGGTGCCAGTGCGCTGTCACAAGCTGGTATGGGCGCGTTCCAAGAAATGGATCAGGTCGGCATGTTCAAGCCGATTACCAAATGGTCAGAACGGGTGATGGATGTGCGCCGCGTGCCTGAGATCATCAATAAAGCCTTTCGTGTTGCGACCAGCGGTCAACCTGGACCAGTGTATATCGATCTTCCTGGTGATGTGTTGTATCGGGAGGTCGATGAAAATGAGGTCCTGTTTCCCAAACGACCACACAGCGTACCACGCGTTTCCGGCGATCCCGATCTTGTGAAGAAAGCGATTGCGATACTAAAAGACGCCAAACGGCCAGTGGTGGTGACCGGGACAGGTATTATCTGGTCGAAAGCGATGGCTGAACTCAGAGAATTCGTTGAACTCTCCGGCATTCCGTTCTACACCACACCACAGGGTCGTGGTGTGATCGAAGAAGATCACAAACTGAGCTTCTTAGGTGCCCGCAACCAAGCCTGGAAAGAAGCCGATGTCGTGCTCTTCGTTGGGACGCGCTTAAACTTCATCGTCGGATTTGGTCTTGCGCCGCGCTGGGCAGAAGATGTGAAAGTCATCCAAGTCGATATTAGCGATGAAGAAATTGGTCGCAATCGTCCAGTCGACGTGGGTATCGTCGGTGATGCCAAGATGGTGTTGCAACAGTTAACGAAAGAAGGGCGTGATGCATTCCACGGGCGCAAGGAATTGGCGTGGATCGACACGCTGCGTGGGTACGACAAACGCGCGAATGACAAGGCTCAGGCGCTCCTCAATAGTGATGCGATGCCGATTCATCCATTGCGACTCTGCAAAGAAGTTCGCGACTTTATGGACCGTGACGCTATAGTTGTGGTCGATGGTCACGAGATTCTCAACTTCGCTCGCCAATCAGTACCAACCCATGCACCTGGCCATCGTGTGAACGCTGGTCCGAATGGTTGTATGGGAGTTGCCGTACCATTCGGTCTTGGTGCGAAAGTCGCCAAGCCCAACACGCAAGTGATCGTGCTGAGTGGTGATGGTTCGTTTGGCATGAACGGCATGGAAATCGACACTATGGTACGACAAAACATCCCGGCGCTCATTGTTGTCAGCAACAATGGTGGCTGGGCAGGACAAGGGGTGATGAACGCTGGTCGTGACCTTGGCTATAGCCGCTACGACAAGATGGCGGAAGTTTTTGGTGCGTATGGAGAGTATGTCGATAAACCGCAAGATATTCGTCCAGCGCTTGAACGTGCGGCCAAGTCAGGCAAACCGGCAGTGGTAAACGTTATCACCGATCCGAAAGCACGCTCGTCGACGGTGTCGTTTGCTGCGTATCGGGCGATTTAGTAGTACGTTCCGACGGCTTTAGGTCATTGCGAGGAGTGAAGCGACGAAGCAATCTCGTTCCTTCCACCCCTCCCCCGAGATTGCTTCGCTTCGCTCGCAATGACATTTTACTGGTAAACGGACAGAGCCCTTACACAAACTGTAGAAGACAGAGCTCAACGCCCAATGCCTGACGTAACCCCTCCCCCCAAAATTCCCCCTGCAGTTCTGCGGGAGCTCTATCAACACACCTGGTATCACAACCTCAAAATCCCGCTGTTCTATGCGATGATCGTGAGCGCAGGGTGCGTCGCCTGGAATACCGAGCATACCTGGGTGCGTTGGCTCATGTATGCAGGGATCGGCTATTTGTGGATGAGTATCGTGACCTTCATGCACGACTGCACACATAGTGTGCTGTTTAAGAAGCGCTGGAAGAACTGGGCGTTTGGCATTTTTTCTACGCTGCCCATCATCGTTACCTTTATCTCGTTCAAAGAAGATCACTTGGAGCACCATCGCTATAATCGCACCTTCAAAGATCCTGACGCTTTCACTATGGGAAAACGCGGACTCGGCGATTTTGCCCTCTTTTATGCCTATCTTGTGATTGGTGGAATTCTGACGATCCTGCAGTTCAACTTCATTGATCCTGCCCAACAATTTCGTGGTCGGCGGCTACTGATCCATCTTTTTGAATTGTCTCTCCGGGTCGTGGTGTATACTGGTCTGATTCTGTGGACCGCACAACACGGCCTCCTTGGCAAATTCCTGCGCCTGTGGCTGATTCCTGGCTATATCTTTTCCCTCTTGAACAGCGTGCGCTTCATTGCTGAGCATTATGAAACTCCCTGGGATGCTGGACAACTTGCCGGGACCCGCACGATTATCAGTAACCAGGTAAACAGCTTCTTCTGGAACAATATCAATTACCATATTGGTCACCACGTGTATCCCGGAGTGCCGTGGTACAACCTGCAAAAGCTGCACAAAGAGTTATTGCCAGAAATCGTCCGACAGCAAGCTGTAGTCGATCGCAGCTATTTTGCCGTTTTTTTCGAGGCATGCAGGAAAGGACCGGAATCCGTTGAGAGAAACGCCGAGATGCTCGTCCGGCGCCATGAGCGAAGCACTTCCTCTGCCACCGCGGTATAATTTCTCCCGGCGTCCCTCGTCTGCTCTCGGTTGGTAGTTCCCGCTGCTGTCTTTTGCTGCTCACAAGTTGTAAACTGAGGGAAAAGTAGAGCATGAGTGCATGAAGAACCTTGGTACGACCGCGCGAATCTTGATTGTCCTTGCGCTCTTGCTTACGGTCCGAGTCGCATATCTCACATGGCAGCGTTCTCTTATTCCAGATCTCCGTCCTGCATCCGTCCCGCTCCTTCCGCTCCAACGCGCGTCGACGGATTTTCTCCAACAATTCTCTGCAGCGTTCGCTTTACAGGTTGCCGTCCTCTGGACTGATACCTCCCGCTCTCCTCTCAGCCTCGTGCATGCCTTTCGGCAAATGGGCATTCCCTTTTTCATTACTGTAGACCTTGATCAGGCTGTGCAACATCGGCACCTCGTCATTTTCCCGGATATTGACGCCACAACGTTCTCTGAGGCGCAAGCCCAGCAACTACTGGCCTATGTCGAGAATGGTGGAACGATCTTCGCACAAAATGTGTTTTGGGGGGTATTCAAACCGATCTTCGGTTTCTATCAATTCCTCCCCTTGCAGACGCGCCAGCGCGTGACGTTCAGTGGGCACGACCCGATCTTGCGCTACCTTGATCGTCCCGAAGAAAAAGAAGTGTGGTTGAAAGGTCGCAAAGTAGAGGACGCCTTCTGGACGCATGGCTACCTCTCCGACAAGAGTTCCGAAATTCTGGCTCACTTTGATGACGGCACTCCTGCGCTGTTAGGAAAAAGTGTAGGGAAGGGGCGAGTATATCTCTGTGGGGTCAACCTTGACGATGTGATTCTCCGCAATCAAACCAACCGTGATTTTGATGCACATCGTCACTACGTGAACGGATTTGAACCGGGAACCGATGTCTGGCTGCTCTTATTACGGGCCTGGTATGAAACGTCTATTGCTGACTGGATTCGCGTCGCTACGATGCCTCATGGTCAGCGGTCGGTTATTCTCTTATCTCACAATGTTGATTGGGAGAAGGCGGTGCGTGGGGCAACACAGTTTGCTGCGATGGAGAAGCAACGTGGCATAGCGAGCACTTTTTTCATTCAAACGAAGTACGTGAATGATGGGACCAGTTGGGGATTTTTCTCCGGTAAGAATCTTGATCACATTCGGCAGCTCAAAATCGATGGTTTTGAACTTGGCAGTCACTCTGTCGTCCATCCGCATATCTTCCACATGTTTCCGGTTGGAACAGGCGAGGAGACGTTTGCCACGTATCGGCCATACGCAAAAAGTGCCAGGCGCGGACTTGGGGGCACTGTATTTGGTGAAGTCCGGGTCAGTAAAGAACTCCTTGATGGTGAAGTTCCGCAACAGCGCACACGTACATTCCGCGCGGCACATTTGCATGTACCGCCCTCACTGCCGGAAGTCCTGCAGCGTAGCGGCTATGAGTTTGATTCGTCATTTACGACTGGAGAAGTCCTCACTAACTTTCCGTACGCGCTTCCCCTTGAGCTTGGGTTTGCGGAAGACAGCGGAATCTATGAGTTTCCGATCGCTCTTGAAGACGTTGACAAGCAGCAACTTGCTGACCTAACAACGACCGCGCTTGAGGTGATTCGTGCGAATGACGATAACGGAGCGCCGACGGGAATCATGATTGATCCTGATGACCCGCAGCGGAACTTTCCTGTCGAAGAGACTATTTTACGGTCACTGCCAAAAGGCATAACGGTCTCTACGGTGGAGAACTTCGCTCAATTTTGGCGGGCCCGTGATCGCTTGTGGTGGCGTGTTGATGTGACGGAAGAGCCCCAGACGATTTTGTTAACGGTCAAAGCAGAAGAGGAAGTGCGTGGATTGACTTTTGAGTTTGCACGCTGGATTGAGGCGGTTATGGGGGAAGCAAAACTGTCGGCTGAGAACCGGCAAGTGGTTTTTCCTCTGTCACCTGCTGCACAGCAGGTGACAGTCCAGCTACGATACGTGTCGGGGTTGTAAAGAAAGGAGCACGCTCCGATTACGCAAATACCTCTTTCACTGAGAGTGTGAAACCTGCCAGCACCCGTGATCGTATCGTGTCCTTTCCGGTGTAGACTTTCCCACGTCCGAAGCGTTTGCTTGACAAGTGATACAGTGTCACTTCGCGTCGTTTCGTATCGACGATCCAATACTCCTCGACGCCGTTCTCTTCGTAGATTGCTTTTTTCTCCGTGCGATCTCTATGCGCTGTTGCCGGTGAAAGAATTTCTATCGCGAGGCTGGGTACGATACGGATAAATTTGCCCTCTTGTGGCTCTGGCCCGGCAGCAAAACGTTCTGCAGCAATAAAGGAAATATCTGGTTCGACAGTATCGCCAGAGGGTAAATCGTAACCTGTACTGGAACCTAAAACGATTCCCAATTTGTGAGTGCGAACAAATGTTCCGAGAGGTATGTGGATGTTAGATTCTACTGATCCATGTGGCCAGGCGGCAGGCGGATTCATGACAATTCTTCTTCGTAGCAACTCGTAGTGGTTGATGTCTGATGAAGGTCGTTCATCCAACCAGCGCTTGAATTCTTCTTGTGTGAAGATCTCGGTCGAAATGAAAGCAGTCTCGGTGGGCATGAGATGAACTGTAGTTAATTTGTTGGCTAAAGGGAAGGGGAAAAAGAAAAGGGCAGGTTGCGTAAGAAGCCTGCCCTTTTGCAGATAACGTTGCTCGTGCGCACAGCACACGCTACAGAAAGCTTAACTCTGTGCTGCGCGAATCAACGGCTCTAATTCGCCTTTGGCGTGCATCTCGCGCACGATGTCGCAGCCACCGACAAACTCACCGTTAATATACAGCTGAGGAATCGTCGGCCAATTGGAGTAGCGTTTGATCCCGTCACGGATCTCGGGGTTGTCGAGCACGTTCAAGCTGGCGTACTCAACCTGGTACGAATCCAATACCTGGATGGTGGCAGCGGAGAAGCCACACATCGGGAAATCCGGGGTTCCCTTCATGTACAGCATGATCTTATGTTGTTTTACCTGCTCGTCGATCTTCTTAAGAACGTCTTCTGCCATGGGTGACTCCTTCTCCTTAACGGGGTTTACGGGTTTGAATGTTGACGACTTGGGAGGCCTGTTCTTGTTGTAATTCTTCCGGGGTAAGCGTGGTCAAGGCGAGTGCGTGAATGCGTTGCACCATCGCGTCTTGTAAAGCACCGTAGACCATGCGGTGTCGATTGACTTTAGTCTTGCCGACGAATGAAGGGGAAACGACGAAAGCTTCGTAGTGATCGCCGCCACCAGTGGTATCGCGCACTTGCACCTGCGCGTCAGGAATCGCTTGCGTAATGAGTGAGTGAATCTCTTCGGCTGTGATTGGAGCAGCCATGCTTTTGTATCCTCGCCAGTGTTCTTGGACCTTATGAGTCCACAATATAGCGACAGTACAAAGGTGCTGCAAGCCAGAAATAAAAAAGGGAGAAAAGAGTCTAGGAGTCAAAAACAGGGAGTTTTTTGTTTGTTCTTTTTTTGACTCCTAGACTCCTAGACTCCTAGACTCTTTCAGACTCTCAGACTCCTAGACTCTTTTATCGTTATTTCTTCTTCATTTCCCCGCCACAACACTTAATGGTTCCGTTACCGCCCTTCGTGACGATAACCTGCGAGTTGCATTTCTCGCAGAGATACATTTTGCCGATTTGGTTTGCCATGGGATTTCCCTCCTGTAGAAAATGACTACTGTCCAACAAACGTGGGCTTCTTTTTGCCCAGAAATGCGCGAACTCCTTCTGCTCGATCCTGGGTGGTTTGCAGCAATGCATACAAATCTTCTTCTAAGCGCAGACCCTGATCTAGGGTGAGATCCATCGCTTTGTGCACGGCTTCTTTACCCAGACGTAGAGCAATGGGTCCTTTCTCTAGCAGATTTTGTACTACCTCATCAACACGGGTTGTGAACGTCGACGCTGGAACAGCGGTGGTCACTAACCCAATCCGTTGTGCTTCCTGGGCATCGATACTTTCACCGAGCAAAATTAATTCGAGCGCTTTGGCTTGACCTACAAGCCGTGGTAAGCGCTGCGTACCGCCACCGAACGGTATGAGTCCTTGCGCAATGTGTGGCAGAGCAAAACGTGCACTTTCTATTGCCACTCGTAGATCGCAAGCTAGCGCGAGTTCTAAGCCGACTCCTAGCGCATCACCGTTAAGAGCAGCCAGTGTAGGCTTGGTGATTGCCGCGAGAGCTTCGACGCAACGTAACTCGCCAAACTGCGCTTGAATGTCTTGTGCTGTAGCAGTTCCGGTTTTGTCGGTTGTGTACTCAAGTCCAAGACAAAAACTCGTACCGTTCCCAGTGAGAACAACAAGCTCAACAGTGTCGTCATCTTCGGCTGTCTGACAGAAAGCGGTTAACTCTGCGGCCATGTCTGGCGTGAGTCTATTCCCGGAAGCGGGGCGGCAGAGCTGAATCCACGCGACTTTACCGCGTTGTTGGTAGGTGAGATTGGAAGACAATGGTACAGCCGTATGTTTGTAGGGGCGCACGGCCGTGCGCCCCTACGGGGAATTATTCCGTAAACTGGGCTTTCAACTCTTTCTTGAGAATCTTGCCCAATGGGTTCTTGGGTAACGCATCAACAAAGCGAATGATCTCGGGCTTCTTGAAACTGGCGAGCCGTTGCTTACAGAAGTCAGAAAGTTCACCGTCTGATGCGGTTTTGCCAGGACGTAACGCGACAAACGCGGCGATCTTTTGTCCCCAGTCAACGTCAGGAACACCGATCACTGCCGCTTCATCAACCGAAGGATGAGCGTGCAACACTGCTTCGATCTCCGCTGGAGCAATGTTCTCACCACCGCGAATAATAATGTCGTCTTTACGGCCAACGAGATACACATAGCCATCTTCATCGAGATAGCCCATGTCGCGCGTATGGAGCCAGCCATCAGCATCCAGCAACGCAGCAGTGGCGCTTTCCTGACCAGCGTAGCCTTTCATGACGCGTGGCGTGCGAATGACGACTTCCCCAATCTCATTGGCTGGCATCTGCTTGTTGTCGTCATCCAACACTTGCACTTCCACGTCCGGCAACGGCAGACCCACAGACGTGAGACGTTTGAGATTACGCTCCACTTCGGCTGGTGGACCATCGAGGCGATGATCAGCAGGACCAAGCACGGTGAGAGTCGAGGTCGTTTCAGTTTGTCCGAAGGCATTGACAAAGCCGGTCCCTGGCGGGAAGGACTCAATCGCTTTGCGAATCACCGGGAACGGCATTGGTGCGCCACCATACGAGAGGTTCTGCAGGCTCGACATGTCATATTTCGAGAACTCAGGATGATCGATGAGCTGCTTCATCATCGTCGGGACGACGAACGCATGCGTGATCTTTTCTTTGTGGACCGCCTCTAGCCATTCTTTGGTATCAAACTGTTTGAGGACGACGATCTTCCGGCCTGCCCAGATCGCAGTCATGATGTTGGCTGTACCAGCGATGTGATACAGCGGGGCGCACAGCAGTGAGGTCCCGCGATCGCTGCCATCGGCCATTTCAACTGTGCCGACGACATAGTTGGTGAAATCACCATACGTGAGCATGACGCCTTTCGGCAGCGAGGTCGTGCCACTGGTATACATGAGAATCGTCACGTCACTCTCGTCGACTTCAGCATCATCAATATCTGGCGAACCATCGTCCACCAGTTTCTCGAAATCCAACATGCCGGGTGAGGACCCCTCCATCGCCACGTAGTGCTTCACACTGGTGAACTTGGGCTGGAGTTGCTTAATTTGGTCAACATAGCGAGAGCCAACGAACAGCACCTTCACATCGGCGGCGGTGACCATATACTCAATTTCCGGCTGCTTAGCGCGGTAATTGAGCGGCACGAACGTCCCACCCAACGTTGCCGTTGCATAGTAGGTCTCAATGAATTGATTGGAATTGGTCTGTAGTGCTGCTACGCGGTCGCCTGGCTTTACCCCAAGGGCTTGCAGACTCGTTGCTAACCGTCGCACGCGTTCGAGAGCGCTTGCATAGGTCAAGCGCGTGCCTTCAAAAACGATGAGTTCCTGATCCGGAAACATCATGCCAGGAATACTCAGAAAGTTCGCTGTATTCATTGCCGCTCCTTACAACAAAGTATCAATTGCACCGTCTGCTATGTGTTTTTAGCAAGAACTACAAATCTGTCTATTGTGCGAGCCGGGCGAAGAGACGTTTCTCTAACAAAAGACCGTCAGCCAAGGACACGTCCGCTCCCTGACGAATCGCTCGCTTGGCCAGCATCAACGCCTTGGGATCATATTTCGCAAGTGTGTACGCTAGAGTTTTGGCTGCCGTCAAGAGGGTAGCCCGAGGGACAACACGGTTGGCCAGACCGATATTTCGTGCTTCTTCAGCCGTGACTCTTTTCCCGGTCAAAACCATATCGAGCGCACGTCCGAGACCAATGGCACGCGGAGCAGTCTGTGTCCCGCCGACACCCGGAATCATGCCTAACCCCGTCTCAGGTAAGAAGAAAATGGTATCGTCAGCGGCGATGGTAATATCACAGAGGAGAGCCATTTCCATACCACCACCGACGGTAAAGCCATGCACTGCCGCGATAGTTGGTTGCGGCAGACTCAGTAACGTTCCCCACACATTGCGACGCCAGCGAATCTCGCGCGCTTTGGTTGGTGACGGCGCCGAACCAAATTCCGACACATCGCCACCCGTAGAAAAGGCCGGTCCCTCACCGCGCAGGATCATGACACGGACTTCGGGATCATCACGCACTGCACAAAGAATCTCGTAGAGATCGTCACGCATCTCAACGTTGTAGGCGTTAAGCATCTTTGGGCGATTGAGCGAGACCATCGCGAGCGGACCGTCTTTTTCGTATATGACTGCGGGCATAAAAAAGTAGTCAGTAGAAAAAGTTGTAGGCCGGGATAAGGCCACAGGCCGTTCCCGGATTTTCTATTGCCGGAAACGCTTTGCTTATTCCGGCCTACTTTCTATTAAACCTTAAACCTTGAACTTTGAACTTTGAACTTAATCTCCCCCCCCCCCACAATCGCCATCTCCACTGTCATGCGACCAATCTCCTCGACAGAAGTCTTCATCAGATCGCCATCAAGAACAGCCAGATCCGCAACCATGCCTGGCATAATCTTCCCTTTATAACTTTCTTCAAAACTGAGCCAGGCACCGGCACTGGTAAAGAGCGCCAGGGCTTCGTTGATGGGCAGTTGTTCGTGTTCATTAAGCACCTTGCCCTCTTGTGTCTTCCGCGTCATGGCGGTTTGTAAGCTCATCAGTGGAGAGAGTGGCGCAATAGGACAATCGGAGCTACCAGCCACCGGAACGCCAGCCGTCAGTAAGCTCTTGGCTCGGTACAACCAATCATGCTGTTCTGTGGGAATTTCAGAGCGATATTTCTCACCATAAAAGTGCAGAAACCCAGGTTGCGTGACCACCGCAGTGCCAGTTTCGACCAACTTCTCGATAAACGGTGGTGGGCACAGTGCGCAATGTTCAAGGCGATGGCGATGTCCGGTGCGCGGTTGGCGTTGCAACGCGGAGCTGATGGCTGCAAGCGCGGCGCAGATCGGTCCTTCTTCAACTGCATGGAAAGCAACCTGAAATCCATGCTGATGTGCTTGCCAGACTATCTCATTAAGTTGTTCAACTGGCGGATATATTTCTCCGCCACCTTCATGCAGCATGATCTTTATGCTGCCTATACGCACTCGATCATCACCAGAAAAGGGCTGTACCTGTTGCGCAAGTAGATCAGATAAGGAATCGCTGCCAATCATAACCGTTGCCCGCGATTGCAGAATGCCCTCAGCATGCAGACGCTGAAACAACGCGTAATCTTCTAAGGTGTTGCCAGCACTGGCATCATGAAACGATGTGATGCCATGCTGCAGCAATTGCTCACTTGCCTGCCGCACTGCGGCCATGAATTCAGCCTCTGACAACGGCGGAATAACCGTTCGCAAATACTTCTCTAGTTCGTAGACCACACCGGTCGGTTCATTGCTGGTCGGGTCGCGTTCGACAATGCCACCTGCGGGTGGTGCAAACGAGCGATCAATCCCTGCTTGTTGCAATGCCGCACTATTTAATACTGCTGCATGCCCGGTGCGATGGCGCAGAATGATGGGTTGGGTCGTCGAAATGGTATCAAGATCCTGTCGCGTCGGGTGACGTTTCTCTCTCAGGAAGAACTCGTCATAACTGTAGCCACGCAGCCACTGACCTGGAGCTAAACGAGAGAGTCCCGTCTTCAGGAGTACCTGCACGTCTGCAACTGACCGTGCTGAGGTGACATCAACGCCACAGATTCGACTCGCCCAGGAAAATAAATGCAAATGTGGGTCGATAAAACCCGGAATGACCGTCTTGCCAGCACAAGAAATCTTTTGAGTGCGTGAAGAGGCAAGGATGCGCAGGTCGCGTTCTCTGCCGATTGAGAGAATCTTCCCATCGGCAATCGCAACCGCTTCAGCAGTCGGGCGGGTTAACGAAAGAGTAAGAATACGTCCTCCGTAGAGGAGGAGGTCAGCGGTGGGCATAGTAGAAAGCCAAAAACAGTAGGGGCGCACGGCCGTGCGCCCCTACATTAACTGACAACTGACGACTGAAAACTGGATACTCTTAATCCGACGACGGCAACGGCTTCGCTTCTTTCAACTGCATGTCTTTATCACAGCAATTGAGTTCGCCAGTGCCGGGCTTATTGCACAGCACTTCCGTGCCGCAGCTTTCGCAGAAATAGCGTTTGCCAAGTTGAGCCATAGTTTCCTCCTGAATGCGACTCGGTCTCTACCGAGAGAACGGTAACGTTGTTACTTCCGCTATCATGGGCGTTCCAGGGCTGTCAATCCGTAGTTGCGTACCAGGTGTGAGATGCTCGCGTCGCACATACCCGAGCGCGATCGGATGTCCAAACCGTGGCGAGTGCACTGCACTGGTGACCCAGCCCACTTCTTGAGCGTCATGAAAAAGTTTGGTGCCATTTGTTGGTAGTAAGTCACCGTGTAGCAGCAGTCCGCTGAGTTTGCGATTGACATGTCCACGAGCACTGGCACGTTCAACCACCTCTTGTCCTAAATAGCAGCCCTTTTTGAAACTGATAGCATTGGCTAGGCCTACCTCCAGAACAATCCGCCCTTCGTCCATATCGAGCCCATACCAGGGAATTCCTGCCTCAACACGGAGCATGTGCAAGGCCGCGAGCCCAACTGGTTGCAGACCACACGGTTCTCCGGCTTTCAGCAGTGCCGTCCAGCAGTGTTCGGCCTGTTCAACTGGAACCAGGAGCTCGTATCCGTCCTCGCCGGTCTCACTTGCACGAATCACTCGAACCGTCGTACCAGCAAGCGTGGCCTCTAGATGTTGGTATGATTTGTCTAACGCCAGCGAGACGCCTGCAGCACTCAGGACCTGCGCCGCCATTGGGCCTTGCAGGGAAAATGTCACGAGCTGTTCACTGAGGTCTTCCAGCTCGACATCGTCAGCAATGATGAAACGCGAGAGCGCTTCGCTCATTTTCTCTTTCATACGCGTGTCGACATCGAGGAGCAGAGCATTCTCCAGCGCATAGACTCGCAGATCGGCAACAATGCGACCTTGCTCCGTGAGCAGCGTCGCCGCACAGCCTTCTCCAGGTTTCAACACTTTGACATCATTAGAGATCATTCCCTGCAGGAACGAGACGCGATCCTCGCCAGTCATACGCACGAGCGCACGAAACGACAGATCAATCAGCCCTGCCTTGTCCCGCACGGCTTGATATTCTTGCAATGGGTCAGAGAAATGCTCTGGCATTTCAATGCCGCGATCGTTGATGAACGTTGCACCGTGGGCGCGATGCCAAGAAGACAATGGGATTGTCATGGGAGAACGTTAGCAAAGTGTGCTGAGGGAAGGAAGCCGAGGGACGTAATGCGTAATGCGTAATCCGTAAAAGGGAATGGGGTGGTTACGTATTACGCATTACGGATTACGGATTACGTTTTATTCTCCTAGTTACGTATTACGCATCACGGATTCTTCTCTCCCTCACACTTCCACGAGAATATCATCCCCATCAACTTTCACCGCAAACTTCTCTAGCGTCGTGTCAGGATCATCACGATTCACACCAGTAGTGATGTCGAACTCCCAACCATGCCAGGGGCAGGTAACGACACAGCCTTCGATTTCGCCTTCACTCAGTGGGCCAGCTTGATGAGGGCAGACCTCATCCATCGCGTGAAATGTTCCATCGAGATTGAAAATTGCGATGCGTTTGTCGCCGACTTCCACGCATTTGACCTGCCCCGCGGCAATCTCACTTGCCTGCGCCACTTTGACAAAATTACCCATGAAGAAGATCCTCCTCAGTCCAATGAATGAGCGCGAATCTAAGCAAATTCCCCCGATGCGGGCAAGGTTGGCTCGCAATAAGGTGGGCTGTGCCCACCCTACAAGCAGCAATTCTCATTTTGACCTATGACAACCGTCAATGTAGGCCGGAATAAGCGCAGCGTTTCCGGCAAGAGCGCGCCGGGAACGGCCTACAGCGCTGACCCACACCTCTCCATAATGAGAATTGCTGCCCTACAAGAAGACGGCGCTCGTACTTCCCTCTCCCTGAGGGAGAGGGAAGTACGCTGCTGCTAATGGTTTAAGTTGTGACTGGCGGGCTCGTAGTTCCCTCTCCCTGGCAGGGAGAGGGCTAGGGTGAGGGTCGAAAGCGGGGAACTGAGCGAGAGGCAACAGTAAGAGGGAATGGTGGGCACAGCCGCACTGCTCCAATTCTGGTGTCCCTCTATATAGGGAAAAAGAGCACGGCACTCTCCTCAGGAGAGTTGTTCCTCTCCAGGTGTTGTGGTGAGCTTATATTGCCGCATCAAGTGTTGCAGTTCTTGT
The DNA here is from genome assembly GCA_016874775.1 of Deltaproteobacteria bacterium. Classification (NCBI taxonomy): domain Bacteria; kingdom Pseudomonadati; phylum Myxococcota; class Myxococcia; species Deltaproteobacteria bacterium. The sequence goes on along the minus strand of VGTJ01000041.1, from coordinate 8,923 downwards.
CCGAGCTTATGGAGTTCACGAACGGCTCCTTCAATTTGTCGCACCCCTTCGACGTGCTGAGTGCTATGATGTTTGATCGTTCCCATGGCCTGTGCCACCTGTTCCATGCCGGTCACTTGCTGGTCACTCGCTGTGGAGACGATCGTAAACGCTTGGGTGGCGTCGGCAATGCTTTTGGCGAGCTGATGAATTGCTTCTCCGGCTTCAATTGATTGTTGCATGCCTTTTTCAACTGAAGCGGCCCCAGTTTCTGTCACTGTTATAGCTCTGACACTTGCCTTCCCAAGCTCTTGTAGGGTGGTGCGGACCTGCGTGGTGGCTTGCTTGGATTGATTCGCCAGCGTTCGCACTTCCTGAGCGACGACAGCGAACCCTTTGCCCGACTCCCCAGCCTTTGCGGCTTCAATTTCCGCGTTAATGGCGAGGAGATTGGACTGCTCCGCTAACGCCTCGACCGTCTGGATAATCGTCGCAATCGTCTGCCCTTGTTCGCCAAGATGAACCACACTATGAGTGATGGATTGCATTTGTTCACGGATGGAGCGCATATCGACAATCGCCTCTTCGACCGCATGCTCGCCAGCTTCGGCGCTGGAGGTTGTCTGTTGGGCTTGTCGCGACACGGCTTGAGCTTTTTGACCGGTGAGGTTGGCTATTTGTTTGACTTCTTCGATCGTGGTTACGGTTTGGCTCACCGCTGTGGCTGTTTCCGCACTGCTCTCCGAAAGTTGCGTCATTGAGGCGAGGATCTGGCTTGTCGATTTGGTCAGGACAATGGTGCCCTCGTGCAGGCGAGAGGTCACGTCGAGCAGGTTTTGTAGCATCGCAGCTAGGGCATGGCCAAGCAGATCGGCCTGTGATTGTGGCGCTATTGTCGTGGTTAAATCGCGGGCAGCAATTTTTTCGACCACGCGTGCCATGTCGCTGAGTTTTTTACTCATCAAGTCAAATGAGACGAGAAGGGTGCCAATTTCATCGCGTCGTCCGTCGAGTGGAACCTTGGTGGTCAGGTTTCCGCTGGCAATCTTTTCCACCACACCTACCGCTGTTTTGAGTGGACGGGTAATGTCGCGAATAGTGAAAATACCGATCAACAAGACGACACTGAGACCAGCCACGGCCCACCGTAAGGTTTTGTACAAGTCGTGCACCTGACGATCGATCCGGGCCTGTAAGAGGGCGGCTAATACTGGCATGACCCGATCATACACAGCAAAAGTTGCCGCAATCGTTTGGGTCGAGAGGTCATAATACTCAGACGAGTTCATGGTAATGACCGGCGTGTTAATTATCTGCTGATCAAGGATAGTGAGGAACTGCTGGGTGACTGCGGACGCCTGGTTCCCTGCATCTTCAATCTGCGAGCGCAAGGCTGGACGGTAACGGACTGCTTTCTCGAGCGCGTGTTGCAAAGCCGTGGAACGATTTTCTGCTAACATCGTGCGCTTCAGAAGCGCAGTGCGTTCCTCCTCAGACCGGGTCTTCTGGATAGTGACAGTAATACCGATGGCTCTTGTCTGTCCAATTGTCTCTGCCAGGGCAGGAAGCTGATTGACTACGGCATCCATTAAATAGTAGCTGTCCAGATCAGGGTCGAGGATCAGATTTGATGTGTCAGCGATATAGGTGAGAAATTGCAGGATGTTGGTGATCGTCTGGGTGTGGCGCTCGTAGGCTTGGTGCGCATCGAGTTCCGTAGCGACTTGCAGGAGTGCTTCGACCTGGGCTTTCAGTTGCGACCATTCCTGTGCCGTTTGCAAAACGGCAGCGAGTTGCGTGTCTAACTGATCAATCTTTTGTATGTCGGTGGCAAGTTCTTGTTGCTTGTTAGCAAGTTTTTTCCGAAAAGATTGGTCACCTTTGACAAAGGCAATGGTGATCCCTCGGTGCTGCTGAAGATGCTCAAGGAGCAGACGAACAGCCTGACTATATTGCGTGCCCAAGATTTCCTTTTGGGCAAAGGCAATGGCCAAAGTGTTGACTGCTGAGATCAACCTGTGGGTGACCACAACGAGAGGGACAAGCAAGACCAGGACGAGAAGGCCCAGCTTTTGCCAGATTTTTAAGTTCTTCATCGTTGTTTACTAAGTGTGAGAAACAACCCGAAACTTGTATTGTTAGGAGTATCGACTTCTGCGAGCGCTCCTTAAGATGAATCTGAGGCATTGGCAGGGACTTGGGTGTCCTCAGTTGACAGACAGGAAGGTCGGCGGCTATCGTCTGCCCATTCTCGCGAGAAATTAACAGTAAGGAGGACCCACCATGGATGAAGCAGCAAGAAAGGTTGCACTTCGGATGATCCCGTACGGCTTACAGGTGTTAGGAGCGAAAGAGGGCGACAAAATTACCTTCGCCACAATCAACTGGACCACGCAGGTGTCGTTTAAGCCACCACTCGTCGTCGTTGGCGTGAAAGGCGACTCTGGTGCGCACGGCATGGTGAAGAACGGCAAAGTGTTCAGCATCAGTTTCCTGGGCACCGGCCAGAAAGATCAGGCGTTTGCGTTCTTCAAACACGTCGAGCCTGAAGGTGGCAAACTCGGTGGGTTCGGCTATGAGACCGGGGCCAATACCGGCTGCCCGATTCTCAGCGATGCGCCGGCGTGGGTTGAGTGCAAGGTCGTTGGCTTCCATGAATATGGCGATCACACCGTCGTGGTTGGTGAAGTGGTTGAGGCCGGACTAAAGAAGCAAAGCGACGCGCTGACGCTGAAAGAGTTGAATTTGAATTACGGCGGGTAGAGAAACTGATGCTTGCTCGTATTATAGGGGTGCACTGTTGTGCGCCCTTTTTATTTTATGACTGTTTAGCTCATTTCGTCCCGTAGGGACGGGTAGATAGTAGCCGGGGGTTTTAACCCCTCATAAGGGTAGGTTTTTTATCCAAGCCACAATTGGCGCGGATTTCCCCTCGTGAGGATCCGCGTGTTCGCCATGCCCGCGCAGGCGGGCATCCAGGAGCTTCACCCCTGAACTATTGCGTATTCTCCCTGGATTCCCGCATTCGCGGGCATGACGTCTCGTCTTTTCTCACCGCAAAAGCCTACCCCTAAAAGGGTTTTAACCCCCGGTACGAAGGAACCTATTACCCCCGCTCCGCGTCGCGCAGCGACGCGAGGAATATCATGGTGCCGCTTTCCCGGCCTTAAAAGATACTGTTGAGAAATGCCGAGGTTTCTCCTGTGAAAACGCGGCAATCCTCCCGCGCTTTGCGCGGCCCTCTTTGTCAAAGGGGGCGGGACGCTCCCGGCTCCGACATTGATCAGCCCTACCAATGATGCACGCTTCTCCGCGGGACAAACGATTGACTTCGATTGGAGTGATGTCGCGGGGGCAGCGTCCTATACGATTGAAATCGATGACTCCAGTACGATCGCGGCGCCGCTGATCACCACACAAACCGTGACAACATCGCAGGTGAGTATCAGTTGGTTCCCTACGCGACGACTCTGGTGGCGTGCCCGCCGCTGCCGCACCTTTCTAATGCTTGGTGGAACACGCATAGCGGAACCCTCTTCCTCTCAAACCCCAAGCCCCAAGTTTCTAGGCCCTAGATCTCCACCATCCACCCATGCGGATCGGGCTTGAGGCCACGCTGAATGGCGGAAATGTCATCGAACAGGCGCTGAGCGATCGGTCCGACCTTGCCGTCACCAATCTGGAGTTTCTCTCCTTTGTAGGCCAGTTCACAAACAGGTGAGATGACCGCGGCTGTGCCGGTGCCAAATACTTCACTCAAACGGCCATTCTTGGCTGCGGTAAAGACTTCATCAATGCTGATTGGACGTTCGGCAACCCGAATGCCCCAATCGCGCGCTAGTTGTAACACGGTGTCACGCGTGATGCCGGCGAGGGTCGAACCATTGAGTGACGGTGTGATCAGTTCATTATCGATGATGAACGCAATGTTCATCGAGCCGACTTCTTCGATATATTTGCGCTCGACCCCATCGAGCCACAGGACTTGGGTATACCCTTTGTGATGCGCTTCTTCGGCAGCCGCTAAGCTGGCCGCATAATTGCCGCCAGTTTTGGCATCGCCAGTGCCACCGCGCACCGCGCGAACATAGTGATCTTCGACTAGGATCTTCACTGGGTTAAAGCCTTCCGCATAATACGCACCAACCGGCGAGAGGATGACGAAGAACAGATAGCTGGTTGACGGACGCACGCCTAAGAATGGTTCGGTGGCGATCATGGCTGGACGAATATACAAAGAGGTGCCTGGTGCGCGGGGCACCCAATCGCGATCAACCGAGACGACACTTTTGATGGCTGATAAAAATACTTCTTCATCCATCTTCGGCATGCACATGCGTTCACACGAATGATTCAGACGTGCGGCATTTTTCTCCGGGCGGAAGAGCAGAGTTGTTCCGCGTGGGGAGCGGTAGGCTTTCAAGCCTTCAAAAATTTCCTGGCTATAATGCAACACGGCGGCTGAGGGTTCTAACGTCAATGGTCCGTACGGTACGACGCGTGGATTATGCCAGCCTTGATCGGCAGTGGCATCCATCAGGAACATATGGTCAGTAAAATAACGGCCAAAGCCGAGTTCCTCATCGCGCGGCTTTGCCTTCGGACTCGTCGTACGGGTGACGGGAATTGTCGTTGCCATGAGCGTTTGGACTCCTCACTTTGCATATCCTAGCATCTGCAGTGAACACCCAGATGCTGGAGGTGAGCCCTTGGCCTATAAGAAAACCTGACGGGACGCAATGGGACCGCGATACTTGCGGTGTATTGCGCTCTCCCTTTATAACAGGAAGTCCCAGTCTATCTTGAAGGAGCAGAGCGTGAGAACACTTGTAGTGATCGCTTGTCTGAGCCTTCCCGTATTGCCGGTCTATGCCCAAGACATCTACAAATGGGAAGATGAGAAAGGGGTGATTCACTACGGAGATAAGCCCCCCAAAGCCGGAGCTGCGCCGTTCCTAAAAGATACTGCACCATTCTCAACGCCTGGTGGACAATCGGCAACGCCCGAGACGAAAGAGCCGTCTGAATCTTCACGCGGTAGGAGAGGGCGGGTGCAACGTCCAAGCTTACCCTCTCCAAGTTTACGCCAACCAAAGGCCTGGGTGGAATATCCGAACGGGACCTTCTGGATTTCAGGGACGATGCGCAATGGTGGCCGTGGGCCGTGTGATGCTCCGGCTGTGGAAGTTGCCGTGATCGATGAGTTAGGCAGAGTGAGTGGAAGGATCGAGTTGGCAGCCGCGCCGAATGGCATCAACAAAGGGGAAGCTGCGCAGTTTTCCGGGAGTTACTCCGTGCCGATTGGCGATAAAATGTCGTGGGAAGCGACTCCACGTTGTGGAAGTACCGTTGGACCCATTTATGGAGCGCGGAAACGTGGTTCGTTACGAATTCCCCATAGTCGCATCGTGCCCTCGAAGAAGTTGAAGACGTACTAACTGACAAAATATATCCGCGGTGCACGCCAGCGCTCGAAAAACCCGGCTTGTGGGCTCTTTGAGGCTTTGACCTCCTCAAGATGTGATTCGATGTCGGTGTATAACCGTGCGACATCAACGGTCAAATACACTGGTCGGTAATTTTCCAGACGCATCAAGCCTTGCTTGAGGAGATTAATCGCGCCTTGTGGGATGCGGCGGTTAACGCGCAGATGCATACCGGTTGCAAGCCGAATCAATCCTTCGTAGAAATGACGGTCGTCACCTTCTGCATCATGCCACATGTCTTCCAGGAGTTGGTGGCAGGTGAAGTATTCACGTTGATTAAATAATGAAATTGCTTCTGTGAATTTCTCATGCATACATACATATCATACCAAGCACGATGCTCTTGTGTAGTAGTGTTCACGGTGTTCGTCAGCCTTGGATTGACCTGTGCGCTGCCTGCTTTTGCTCAAGGAGTGAGCAAAAGTTGGAAAACCCTAGAACAACTCTCGGCTGATGAACGGGTGGAAATTGACCTCCGGAACGAAACTCCACGTGATGCTGAGATCCCGTATCTTCCAGCCGAACCATACCCCTTCACGCCTCCATACACAGCGGAAGAACTCGGCTATCTCGCCTTTGAGCTCGATACCTTGCGTCCGCGTTTCTCACACATTTGGCTCAGCACCGTGCAAAGTATGACGGCCGATGGGTACATTCTCACCACCTTGAAGAACAACACGGCGATTCTTTATTTCCCCCAAGACGGAGTGGCGAGCCTGCTGCGTATGCCGGCAGGAACGCAGTACATGCGAGCGTTCTCGCAATTTACCAGTCCACCAGAACAGGATGGTGATCAACAGTTATGGTTCGAGTATCGCACCGACCATTCCTTCACTAAGAAGCAGGATCGTTATTTGTACCGACCTGGGCTGCGTCGTATCCGTCGTCAGCCCCAGCCACGCCGTACGGATCGGTTCCCATATAACGCGCAATCGTTTGATGACTTGCAGGGACGCGACCCGTGGGAGTTCTCCTGGCAGATTCTTGGCACTGATGTGCTGCACACTACCGTGCGCTTTCCCAACACACGGACGATGGTGCCGATCACGCGACAAGATGGCACTGTCTACGAACAGGAGACGAAAGCACTAAAAGTGATGGGAGATACGTATCCAGCCTACACAGCGGATGGTGGGGTGGAGTGTTATGTAGTGGAATCAGTGCCGCGACCAGAATGGCTGCCAGATTACTACTGCAGCAAGTTGATCTACTGGATCGATAAGAAATTATTTTGTCCCATCCGCATCGAGCAATATGACCAGAGTGGAAAACTCCGCATGGTTGCTGAACGCTTAGAGCGTAATGAATATCCCGAAGACGGTCGACGAGGATACACACCACTGGTGGTGCTCTACTGGGCGACAGATATCGATATTATGACTGCCGGGTTTCATGACTATCACCGTAAAGTGAATTGGCTCGAGGATCGCTGGGAGGCGTATTTCAATCCTGAATTTCTCCGGCGCGGCTGGTTTTTGAGCCCGTACAAAAGCCGCGCGCAAGTTGATTATCCTGATCAGTTCTATTTGCGTCCGTTGTTGTATCGTGACAAATTCCCTGAGCACCGGCGGATCGAACTGACTCCCGAAGTTGCTGCACGCGTTGCCGCGCAGGAAGAAGCGGGGCATATGGTTTTCGAGGTCAGTGGGAATGGGAAGGAGTGAAAACTTGGGACTAGGGGCTGGAGGCTAGGGACTAGTAGTCAGTCATGTTGATTCTGAGGGGTGGATCTGGCGGCGTCATTCCCGCGAACGCGGGAATCCAGGGAGGTGAAGACGAGGCTTCTGCTTGCAAATCTTGGATGCCCGCCTCCGCGGGCATGACAAAAATGAGCCCTCAAATTCAGTGTGACTGACTACTAGTTCCTCCTCCCCACAAGCCCCAAGTCCCCAGCCCCTAGCCCCTTGTTTTTACGCATTACATCTTACGTTTTACGCAACGGAGGTCTTATGTCCTACGAAACGCTGCTCTACACAAAAGATGGAAACATCGCCACGGTGACATTCAACCGCCCGGAGAAGAGGAACGCGTGGACCACCCAAATGTCCGAAGATGTGGTCGATGTGTTCAAGATGATGGAAGACGACCCAGAAGTGTTAGTGACGGTGATGACCGGTGCGGGTACGCAAGCCTTCTCGGCTGGTGCAGACTTGGGCAATCCCAAGACTCATCGTGTGAATTCGCCTGGTGAGCACTTGTCGACCGTGAGCCCGCGTGGCTTTGCTGTGTTCAATGCTGTAGCTGATTATCCCAAGCCGGTCGTTGTGGCGATTAACGGCTTTGCTGTGGGTATCGGTTGTCTGATTACGTTGTGTGGTGACATCTTGTTAGCGTCTGACAATGCTGAACTCGGTTTGCCACAAGTACCATTGGGAATCATCCCAGCGTACGGTGGTGCCGTGCGCCTCGCACGCTATGTGGGACGTGGAAAAGCGATGGAGATGATACTGCTCGGTGAGCGGATTACTGCAGCAGAGGCGTATCGCGTCGGCTTGGTGAATAAAGTGGTGCCACAACCCGAACTGATGCCGCTCGCCTACAACTATGCCAAACGGCTTGCTGCCTTACCACCACTGGCAGTGAAGCTGGCCAAAGAGTCACTTAACAAAGGGTTAGATATCGCCTCGCTGAAAGAGGCTGCACACACGGATATTTATCGTTTCATGTTACTCGGACAGACCGAAGACAGCCACGAAGCGCACAAAGCATGGCGTGAAAAGCGCAAGCCGGTGTTTAAGGGGAGATAGTCGTAGGGTGGGCATCGCCCACCAGGCACGTCTGAAGGAACCAAAAGTGAAGGACCCCTGCCGCTTCTTCAGTGGGCATCGCCATTTTTCCTCTGAGCTGCTGGAGGAAAATCCGCATGGCGATGCACCAATTGCCAGTCTTCGCCAAATCTGCGGTAAATATGTGTCACACGGATTGTCATCGGCTGCTTCGTCCCTCCATCAATGTTGAACTCCCCTCGCTCGAAGCCAACCGTGTAAGCGAGATCACCGCTAGTGAAAACAACTGTGTTCTCCGGGATAAGTTGTCCACCTCCGAAGCGGCTGCCGACCCATCGAAAGGTTTCCGAGAGTTGTGCATATCCTTTCTCAATAGGTCCCCAGGCGCCGAAGAGTGTTGCATCATCAGATACTGCCCAGCAATCGATGTATGGCTGAGGATTGCCAGTACCCATAGCTGCGAGGGCGACCCGGACTCGCTCAAGTGCATCTGTGAAGCTGGGTGCTTTTGACATACATTCCCCCTTTTGAGGTGAGCCGTTCTGAAGCCTGGGGACACCTCGGGGTGTCCCCAACGCACTAAGGCGGTGGCAGGAAACAACTTACCGCAATAGTGATTGACCGGAGTGGAGAGCCTCTGCACAAGAGCAGGGATGAGAGACGAGACCATTGTGTGCTGGCTTCGGTCTAAGTATCGAAGTCTGGTCGAAGAGCTGGATGAACGCGGGCGAC
>VGTJ01000040.1 GCA_016874775.1 Deltaproteobacteria bacterium | reverse complement strand
CTCGGCTGGAGCGGTGGGGGGGGGGGGGGGGGGTAATGGACAGTGTCTGTCTCTTCGTCATATGTGTAGAGCGTCACTAAATCACTCCCAGTGACACGTAAAGCTCCATGAGCAATAGCGCTAAGCGTTTCATCATGCTTTCCGTATTTCATACCGCCTGCTATGATTTCCAACATTCTATTCGTATCGTGAACCTGCTCCAATAACATGACTTTTTTTAAGGCGAGAACAGCATGATTACCAAAAGCACGAGCAAATTCTTCGTCTTCTTTAGAAAATTTTCGCGGTTGATTATAGTTGAGAAAAAGGACGCCAAGCTTTTCCTCTCTTATTGCTAAAGCAATCCCTTGAAAACTACGCTCCCCTACTTGCTCTATCCATTGGTGAACCTCTTCCGGCCAGAACTCTCTGTGTTCAGGCGCATTTACGTCTTCGATTCCTATCCACCCCAGCTGCAAGATCCTGGAGGCACCTTGATACCATTGAGGTCCAAGTTCCTGGATCTTCACTAACGATACATCACTAATTTCCTTTGCATGCGGATTAGGAAGGATAAATTTTTTTCGATAGGTGTCATACGTCCAGATAATGGCTGAATCTGCGTCAAAGGTGTGTTTGGCCGTTTCGACTATCTTTTGCAGTATCTCATTTTGAGAATCGGATACGGCAGCCAACGCCTCAATCGCATGCCTCATCCGCTCTAGGTTGTCATGTCTCCAAGCGCGCCTCAATGCAACCGCCGCCTGGTTGACGTAAAACTGTAAGGACTCGATCTCCGCTTGTGAGAACAACCGCGGCTCTTGATAGTTGAGCCACATTAAGCCGATCCGTTTCTCAAACAAAGAAATCGGCAGACACAACACTGCACCGATCTTTTTCTCGAACACTAAGGAATTGAGGCGATTTTTTTGAGGAAACCGCTGTGTATTCTCAATAGCTACTGCTTTCCCTGAGCGCATCACCTCTGTAGCGATACCATCAGGACGAAGAGTGCCCATTCTGAACTCTTGATCAATTCCAACAACGTCATGATTATATACTCGGTTCGTGTCATCAACCAGAGTCCATCGGACCCAAGCGGCATGTGACACATCTTTGAGGCGTTCGGTTATGCCGCGCAACAATTCGCGCGGTGCGTGAATAGAAACTAGATCACTACTCGCTTCATAGAGAGATCGCAATCTTTTGCCTACTTCCTCGGTTTTTCTGAGGAGTTGAAGATTCTCAATTGCAGTAGCCGCCGTATTGGCAACGCTCATCAAGAGATCAACTTCTTCGTGAGAGATCGACTCATTGAGGAATTTCTTATCGGCAAAGATCACTCCCAGGACTTGGTCTCGTGCTTTTAAAGGGACCAGCACGAAGTCGGGAGCAGGAATAACTGCCAGAAAAAATGCGTGAGATACCACATAAGGGTTAGGAGAAGTAGAGATAAGCTGAGGCTGTCCAGTGTCAATAGCCCTGGCAAAAAGATCAGCTTTGTCGAAAGGCAACGGCAAAGTAAGCCCGTGAGTAGCTTGACCTACCGGAGTTATCTGGGGAAGACCGTCTCTACTAAGCCTCTGCAAATAGCGCTCAAAGTCATCTGTTCGATGGATAGATTGAAACTCCCAATCCAGACGAGCCTCTTTTCCATCGAGGTGACCAATCCCCATCTGACCCACCAGTTTCCTCCGATCTGCATCAAATAAAAATAGAGCGGCACGGTTAAAACCTAATCCGTATCCTGCAGTAATACTTGTTAAGACCGCGTGAGTGATCTTATCCAGATCTCTAGTCGACTGAATGTAATCGCCAAGTTTGTATAAGAGGGGAGCAAACGCGCGCCTTCTGCGCTCAGGCTTCAAAGACTCAGCAGTCCCTAAGATGAGGCTCGCGCGGTCAGCAAAAAACTGGAGAGCTTCAAGGTCAGCATCGAGAAATTCAGGAGTCCCTTTGGCATAGACAACGATCAAGACATATTCAACTTCACCCAAATGTTTGAGAGGAATTCCAACAGCCAATTCTTCCTTACCACCAGGAAAAGTGAGCTGTACTATTGCTCGCTGCTTTGTTCGGGCAACTTGCGCAGCTACACTTTCATCATACTTACGTTCGGTTCCCAGGTTTTCGAAAAAGGGCCCATCACTACTGCACAGTCGGATCTCTTTAGCGTTACGAAAGTTGATGTAGAGCCCAGCTGAGACACCATGTACCAAGGTAGGCGCCAAACGAACGATTTGATTCAACAGACGCTGGACACCTATCTCGGGCCGTAGTTCTTAGAGCTTCTCCTCTAATCGTTCTAGGAAGTCGTTTCGGCGTCTTGCTTTTTCTAGTTGCTGTAGCCGCTCAATGAAGACGGACGCTTGGGCTGCAGCAGCAGAAACCAGGTTTTGTTCCTCAGCCGAGATTAGCCGTCCTTCAGCTCCTTCTTTTTCGCCAATTTCCAGAAAACCGAGAGGCTTCCCTAGTGGCCCTAAAGGGACTCGCAGGACAAACTTCACGGGCTGTAACAGCTCAAGCCTAATGGAGAGATCGCGGAGGGCGGATTGGTCTTCTGGATTCCGCCAGTCAAGAACTTGTGGCTCTTTCATACTCCAACCTTTAGGAGAACCGAAAGCCACAAGAGGCTCCAGGCGATATCCAAGCTGCGGCGTCCACGAGAAGGGAGTTACGGGGTAGTAACGAGCAGCCACTGCCTTCACAACGAAAAGATCGGCTCTTTCGTCTCGCAGGATAATGCGACAAAACGTATGCGATAGAAGAGAAACCAGGAGTTCAGCAAACGCAGACAATCCCTCGGTCAGCTGTTCGGCCTGGGCAATCATGAAGCTTATCCGAGCAAATAACTGAACACGATTTTCCAAAGCTCGGAACGAACGCATGTCTTCAAAATAGCCAACAGTGTCTAGACGCTGCCCTCGTGAATCATAAAAGGTTGTTGCCGAAATCCGTACTTGAATGCGCTCCCCACTTCGACTCCGCAAAAAAGTAATATGGTCTTTTATGCTGCCTCCATTTTTGGCAAGCAATTGGCCAATGCGGTCCGCTTCTTCATTGTTGTAGTACACCTTATGAACATGCGAAGGAAAATCTTCTTCTTCCAAATATCCGAGAATCTTCCAAGCTTGTTTATTCACTCCTGTAATATGTCCTGAGAAGTCACTAGTAATAACTGCATTCGGAGAACTCTCAATCAGGCTTGCCAAGTATTGATGCTGCTCTGCAAGTTGCTCCGCTCTCCTAGTCACTTCATTAAGCAGCTGCACACTCTCAATAGCTGCGGCTGCTTGGCCAGCTAGTAAAGCGACTGCATGTCGGTCTTCTTGGGTAATCGGACGGCCACTAAAAATATTATCAGCTGACAGCTTTCCGATTACTTGCCCTTGACGAAGCAATGGTGCACACACCCACTCGCGTATTCGTTCCGACTCCCAGAGTTCTCCAAAAAGCGGGATACCAGGCCGCGGAGTAAAAAGATGTGGCGAACAATCACTCAAAAGCTCTTGGAGATAAGGATCCTCTTTCGCTGACCGTCGAATCTTTAAGAAGCTATCGCCCATACCTATGTGAGCTTTTCCGATTAACATTTCCTTATCTTCGGAGAGCAGATAGAGTCGAGCCCGATCAAAGCCCAAAGCCGCAACTCCTTGGAGAATCCTATTCAGGACAGTTGCTTCATCACGTTCTCCCAACCAGGTCGTGCTAGTCCCCAGCAACTGTTCGAGGATGCTTTGCTTGCACGCGATTTGTGGCATGATTCGTCGCCTCTCTTTCCTTCAGTCTCTTTTACTGCAGGCCCTTTTTTATTCTCATTCAAGACGAGTATACACCCTAAGGTGAGGGATACTGAGAGTTTTTTCCTTACTTTTCGCTTACAGTGTGTTCCTGCCAATAATTTAATTGAGCAATGCTTCCTTGACAGCGGACGGAAGTGCAGTAGGCCCATCCTCCTTCGCGACAAATTCGATTTTCTCGGTATATGGTTCAAGTGCCAACCATACGATCTCTAGATTTGGCACTGCCGTCACAATGATCTTAGGTAAAAAGGGGCTCATTCCCTGAGCCATCTCTACTCCGCTAAAATCTTTCTCATTGCTTTCATCCGCCAAGCGGGCAGCGATAATCGCGAGATCAATTTTCGTATCCTGAAGTACTTTCCGAGCCTCTATGGGGCAAGTAGTAGAGAGGACGGTGTATCCCCATAATGCCAAAATTTCGCTCCCTGCTTTGAGATATGCTGGGTCATTATGAATAAAAAGAAGCGTTTCTTTTGACATAAGAGCTCCCTCATCTTGAGATTTGGTTCTCTTCTGGTCGTCTCGTGGAACTGTTGACTTTATTGCATTTTTCTGGCGAAAGCGCGAGAATTCCATTTGCCACAGATTAGCCCGCTCGTGGGAAAGTTCACTGACGAATAGAGGATATTCATCTCCTTCAGAAAACAAGACTCGCTCATTGGTTTTTCAGAATTTCTTGGTACGTACGCCGCCGTGGTGCCTCGCTCTGGGATCTGGTGATTCATCCTGGCCCCCTTGTTTGTTATTCATGATTCTGGGGATTCAAGCTCTGTTCAGTTTGGCTAACAAACGTAGAGTAGCATCTTCTTGTGACGGCAGGCCTATATTCGGGCCTTACACGTTGCTTACATTTTCCTTACGTAGATTCTCATTAGATCCAGACAAGCCACCCTCTACAATTGACGATTTCCTATCTACAATCTATTGACCTTATGAAATCGTGGGTGCTGGAAGCGGAAAATCTTAGTAAAACGTTCGCGTGGGTGCCGGTCCTGCGCAATGTCTCGTGTCGTATCGCTCAGGGAGAGAGCGTTGCCATCTTCGGTCCCAATGGGGCAGGCAAAACCACCTTCCTGCGCTTATTGGCAACATTATTAACGCCGTCGAGTGGCACGTTACGACTCTTTGAGCACGCTGCTGACGACCTCGTGGTGCGGCGCAAACTGGGCTTCCTTGGGCACGATAGCTTTCTCTACCCTGATCTAACGCCAGTCGAAAATCTCACCTTCTACGGCAAAGCGTACGGCCTTTCGGACGTGCGCAGTCGGATTGCCTCAGTGTTACAGTTCGTTGGACTCCAAGATTGGGGAGATACACCAGTGCGCACCTTTTCTCGTGGTATGGAACAACGTGCCGCCTTGGCGCGAGCGTTGCTCCACGAACCTGAATTATTGCTGTTCGATGAACCTTACACAGGGCTCGATGCGCGTGGCATCGCAACGTTACAAACAACACTGACGCAGACCAAGGCACAAGGAAAGACCGTCGTTTTCACCACGCATGATTTTGCTCTTGGGCTTGACCTTTGTGATCGAGCCTTAATTTTCAGTCATGGTCGTCTCGTCTGGCAGTCAGAGGGAAAACTCCCATCAGTCACAGAGTTCAACGAGATCTACCATTCTGAGACTCAGCCCTCTTTTCTCACAACGCCGAACGCCGAACGCCGAACGACGCATTAGCCATGCTCGCCCTACTGTGGAAAGACTTACTGCTGGAATTCCGTACTAAAGAACGACTGTCTTCACTTTTCGTTCTCTCTTTCCTGATCGTCTTAGTTTTTGTCTTTGCCTTGAGTCCTGAACAAATCCAAAGTCCAACGATCGAAGCGGCATTGCTGTGGGTGACTCTGGTATTCGCTGGCATGATGGGGCTCCAGCGCTCATTCCTTCTCGAACAAGAACGAGCTTGCTTCTCTGGTCTTTTACTGAGTCCGATCGATCCAGGAACGCTGTTCTTAGCCAAGATGCTCAGTAACGTCCTTTTTCTTCTTTTGGTCGAACTTCTCGTTGCACCACTATCACTCGCCTTTTTTGGCGTACCATTCTCACGCTCATTACTCCCCCTGCCGGTCGTATTGTTGCTTGGTACGGTTGGATTCTCAGCACTGGGAACGTTGTTCGCGGCCATCGCCGTACGGACTCGTGCCCGAGAAGTGCTGCTACCGATTATGTTGCTCCCACTTCTCGTCCCATTGCTCATTGCCGCAGTAAAAGTCACGAGCGCGGTATTAACCGGAGGGGAGTGGAACGGAGTGTGGTTCCGCGTTCTGCTTGCCTTCGATATTATCTTCGTCGTCACAGGGTGGCTAATTTTTCCACAGGTCGTGCAGGAGTAACAATGAAACGGTTTGCCCCATTTGCAGACAATGTCCTTCCCTGGTTAACGTTAACGACAATGATCGCCGCGTTGGCGATGGTGTTTCTTTATGTTCCCAACGAACGTGTCCAGGGAATTGTCCAACGCATCTTTTATTTTCATCTACCTGCAGCCTGGAACACCTTTCTCGGATTTTTCATCGTCGCTGGAGCAAGCGCCTCATACCTATGGCAAGGCAGCCGCTTTTCCGACCTCCTCGCACAAGCAGCCGCAGAAATCGGCATGGTATTCTGCACCATTGTATTGATTACCGGATCAATTTGGGCACGGCCCATCTGGGGAGTGTGGTGGACGTGGGACCCACGCCTTACCATGGTGATCGTATTGTGGACTATCTACGCAGCCTATTTACTGCTGCGTCACCTCGCTGGTGATACTGAACAGATTGCACGCTACGCCGCAGTGCTTGGCATTGTCGGGGTGCTTGATATTCCGCTGCTCCATATCTCTGTGCGACTGTGGCGGGGCATACACCCCAAGATCGAGCGTGGAGGGCTAGCACCAGAGATGATGTGGACGCTGCTCATGTGCACGGTTGCATTTCTCTGTTTGTTTGCGTGGCTGTTGTGGCTCCGATTACACAACTTGAGCCTACGTGAGGAACTGGTTACGCTTCGTCGTCAGGCACTGGCAACTGCATAAAGGAGGAGGGGCAGAACAGATGGAACATACGTCGTATCTCTTCGCCGCATTTCTAGCGGTGTGGGTGATTGTCTTTGCCTACCTTTTCGCATTGTCTCGCCGACACCGTACTCTTGCCAACGAAGTTGAAGCCTTGCGTCGGATGATGGAGCAAAAAGGAGAGTCCCATTAAATCACCACAGGCGGTGCGGCAGCGACCCCTAAGTGAGCCTCTCACGACCCTAATTCTCACTACCAACAATTCGAGAACACGCCCCTCCCTTTTAAGAACTAGTATATCAAGTAGCCTAAGGATATGAAGGAAAGAGAAAGGAGAAGAGACATGGGAACATCTTCATAATAAACTCATCCAGGTACTTCAAGAAGGGCAGACACAAATGTTGGGCTATCTGAAGCGCGCAGACGAACGCGGAGAGCGGCAGAGCCGCGCCACGCTCAAGGCATTAGCAACAATCCAAGATGGGCAGAAGGTGCTATTCGAAGGACAGAAAGTGCTATTTGAAGGACAGAAAACCTTACAAGATGGGCAACGAGACATTGCGACGTTGACCGCCCGCACCTTGGAACTCGCCCGCAATATTCACAGCAAAATCTTCGACAAAAAATCGTCCCATCACTAATAACGTTTCCATTTCCCACGGCAAGAAAATCTCGGCTGAAAGCGTACCTCTCTGAAAAAAGAAGAGTCAATAAAAAGAGCGCTGAAGGCCTCGCGCGATTCGGCCAAACGTACTACCCAAATACTCGCAGAAATCAGAATACACTAAAGTTTCAACCTCCTACGGAGGTCACTGTTTGTTTTGATTAAATATGACCTCGAAGTAGGCCCAGTCGATCCCGGTTCCTTGCCCTCCGGAGTGGGTATAATGCAAGCTCTTTCGATACAGCATAGATATACGAAAAAACGGCAGAAAAATAATGACTGGTCATTCTCGGAACTTACCCAAGGTCAAACACTGTGGGGACCTCATGGCTATCACCGGTATCCTGCCAAGTTCATACCTCAACTTGTTCGCCGTATTATTGACGAATATTCGACAACAGGATCACTGATTGTTGACCCGTTTGTTGGATCAGCCATTACCTAACTCTCAGGATACCGGGAAAATAGATTGTTGCCTCGCAAAGCTAGTGATAACAAATCAAAATACCAAATCGGTGAAAGGGCTCAGGCTAGGCTTTCCTACTAACGAAGGAGGAGATTGCTCGGAAACGGAGCGATGAGCTTCAACAGCGACACTATGCGACTTTCAACTCCCGCACCGGAACCTGAATCACTTCCTTCGGTTTGCTGCGAGAGCGAGCGGTTTTCTCCATTGCTTTCACAACCTCAGCCTTGAAATACTTCTCCCCACATACCTCGCAAACTCCCACGGGAACGTGTCTGATTACTGTAACCAGTTCTTCTCCCCAGCGATAATCAACTGTCACTTCTTGTTCTGACACGAGGCCACCGCAGAAGTGGCACTGGTGATATTTACGTTTCACGATTTCACTGCCTCCGGCGACGTTGATAATTGTCGCTCCATTTTTCTGGTCGCTTGGAAGGATCATAGATGGTGATAAACAATACTTCCTCTGGGTCATGCTTGATTGCGCATACTGCGTGTACTGGCCGTTCTCCTGCAAACCCAAGGACTAAGCAACTGGCTCCGCGCGGGTCCGTTGGGTAATCCTCTATAACCTTACAACTACTTAACGCTTCCTCTAACTCTTCTAGTGTGATTTTATCCGCCTGACGTTCTTTCTCAGCGTGAATAGAAAACTCATACTTTCCGGCCCTGATCAGTGCTCTTATCGTCTCTGCTCTACCATGCTTTTTTTCTCGCTCCATGAAAAATTTTCTGTTTCCTCATCTTTTCTTCAAACCTCCATAATGACCACAGAGGAGGTTTCCTCACCATGACAGAGTTCGGCTTCCTTGCAAATGCACCCTTACTGCAAACTTTTCTTCACCTCCTCCACCACTCTCTCCACCATCGTCTTGTATTCAGTCAATTTTTCCTGCGTTGAGGCTTCAAAGCGCAGGACAAGCACTGGTTGCGTGTTCGAGGCTCGGACGAGTCCCCAGCCATCAGGAAATTTGACGCGGACACCGTCGATATCGATGACATCATACTTGTCACGAAATCGTTCGCAGACTTTTGCGGCAAGGCGAAACTTCATATCGTCAGGGCAATCGACGCGAATCTCTGGTGTCGTGAACGAAGTAGGAAGATCAGCGAGCAGGTCGGCCACTTCTTTTTTATTCTTCGCCAGAATTTCCAGCATGCGACATGAAGCGTAGATCGCATCATCGTAACCAAAATAGCGGTCAGCAAAGAAGATATGGCCGCTCATCTCGCCACCAAGCAATGCGCCCGTCTCGCGCATTTTCGCCTTTACTAACGAATGACCAGATTTCCACATCACCGGCGTTCCACCATGCTGAGCAACGTCATCAAACAAGCGTTGTGAGCATTTCACTTCAGAGACAACTGTTGCTCCAGGGTGCTGCTGTAAAATATCACGCGCAAACAGCACCAACATCTCGTCTCCCCAAACAATTTGACCATGTCGATCAACAAGTCCGATGCGATCGGCGTCTCCGTCATAGGCCACACCAACTTCAGCCCCCGCCTCTTTCACGGTGGCAATGAGTTGTCGGAGGTTTTCTGGGATGGTGGGGTCTGGATGATGATTGGGAAAGTGGCCATCTAAATCACAGAATAACTCGGTTACCTGACACCCGATCTCGCGGAAAATGCGTGGCGCAACCGGACCAGCAGTTGCGTTACCGGCATCGACGACAAGGTGAATATTCCGTCCGAGCCGACCAAACTGTTTGATGACAAATTCTTGATACGGTGGAACAATCGGAACCTGCTGTTCTTTTCCTTGCCCACCGGCAAATTTCCCCTGCTCAATGAGCTTCCGTAATTCCTGAATTTCCTCGCCGTGAATTGTGACTTTGCCAATGCAAATTTTGAAGCCGTTATGGTCTCCTGGATTGTGACTACCGGTGACTTGGATGCCACCATCGAGATCGTAATGATACAAGGAAAAATACATCAGTGGCGTTGGACAAGTGCCAACATCAACAACATCAATTCCAGTCGAGCGTAATCCCTGGCGCAACGCGGCGGCATAAGAATCCGAGGTGAGACGGCAGTCGCGACCAACAGCGATGCGTCGTTTACCAAGTGCACGGACATACGTGCCATAGGCCTGCCCGAGCGTCACAGCAAAGTCAGTAGTAAAATCTTTCTCAGCGACTCCACGAATGTCGTATTCACGAAAGATGGCTGGGTTCATGTATGCTCCGGTCCTGTGTCATCTGTACAGCTAACTTGAGCGCAGCACGCATGCTTCGTGGGTTGGCTTTTCCTTGTCCCGCGATATCGAACGCCGTTCCATGATCTGGCGAGGTCCGAACAATCGGCAATCCCACGGTGATATTGACGCCATCTTCCCACGACAATAACTTAAGTGGGATTAATCCCTGATCATGGTACAAGCAAATCACCCCATCGAATTCCCCACGCGTAGCGCGGACAAAGATCGTATCGGCAGGAAATGGCCCTGCTGTAGTAAATCCTTGCGCTTGCGCTTGCTGTACCGCTGGAGCCACGATGAGTTCTTCTTCATCACCAAACGCCCCAGCCTCCCCCGCATGTGGGTTGAGACCAGCAACGGCTAGTCGCGGCTGCGCGATCCCATGAAATCGCCGCAAGTGCTCCACCGTCATCTGGATGGTCCTTAGAATCCGTTCACTTGAGAGGGAAGCAGGGACTCGCGATAACGCCAGGTGTGTCGTCACTAAAATAACCCGCAGTCTCTTACCGACGAGCATCATGCGCACTTCTGGGGTATGTGTCAGTGTTGCGAGTAACTCAGTGTGACCAGGATAATCTCGTTTCGCTGCGTGCCACATGGCCTTGCTAATAGGCGCGGTAACAATGCCTTGTAGCACCTCACGCTGAGCAAAGCGGACCGCAGTTTCCACATATCGATAGGAAGCCTCTCCGCCCATCGCTGTGGGGTGCCCAGGTTGACGCTGCGGTGGTTCGAGGCGGGACAACTCAATGACGGGAAGGGTTCGTGCGCTTCTGGGATACGGAAGGTCCGGCTCCCAAGCGATCGGCTTCAAAGGCAAAGCGAGTCGTTCCGCCGTATCGCGAAGTACGCCGAGGTCACCCAAAACAACCAAACGACACTTTGGCGGCTTTTTCACCGCTGCCGCAAGTGCCACCTCTGGGCCGATCCCTGCAGGATCGCCCATCGTTATGCCAATCAGAGGAACCATGACAAATAACTACCCCCGCTTCACCCTCTCAGGGAGCGTACCTGTAGAGTGGAGAAACCCCGCGCTGCGGCTTTCTCCAAAGTATATCACACCGAGAGATTAGAATGGTAACCAGCGTCGAAGGAAACCCTTTTGCTCTGGTTCTTTAGCAGCGGCTGGAGCTTCTTCTTTCTTACGGGCAGATTTAAGGGGAATAGCGCTTGCAGCCCCAGTTGAAGAAGCCGTGAGGAAATTTTCGACTTGATGACGGAAGCGTAAGTCAGACTGAAACCAACGCTGATAGCGTTCTCGTAGCGCTTCATTATAGAGTTTGGCCTTGATTCGCTCTGCGGTCTCCGAGTCCATGCCGGTCGATTTTCCGCCAGCAGCAACTCGTTCTTCTACTTTTATCAGGTGAACTCCGGCATCATTGCGAAAGGGTTGGCTGATCTCGCCAGCTTTCAAAGAAAAGGCAACAGTATCGATTTCTTTCGTCATCTGTCCTTTCTTGAACAATCCAAGGTCACCGCCCTGCTCCGCCCCTGGCCCACGAGAGTTCGCACGTGCAAGCGCGGCGAAATCTTCTCCTCCGATAGCTCGCTTACGAAGGTCTTGCATCTGGTCGAGTACCCCATTCTCGTCAGCAGCGGTAGCTGCTGGAGAAAGCGGTAAAAAGATGTGGCGTACACGCACTTGCTCCTCAGACACCGCAGTCGCATCATCTCCGCCGTTTTCTTTGTAATACCGTTCTACCTCTTGTGGAGTCACATTCACTTTTGAACCGATCTCGCGACTAATGAGCATCGAACGTTCGATCTCTTTGCTAATCTGTTGACGATAGGCTTCCATCGTCAGCCCCTGCTTCGCAAGCGCTTCTTTCAGGGCTTCGTCACTGAGGTTTCCCTGCGTCTTAATCCGTTCGATATAGCCGTCTATATCAGCGTCCTTGGCCTTCATCCCTTGCGCCTCGACTTCTTTGCCAATCAACTTATTCATGATCAAGGCTTCTAAGATGTCCTTGTCAGGAAGATTGGCAACGTTTCCTTGCGGGGGCATCATCATGCCCTGCGCGCCCCCTTTACGGAACGCGGTGATTTCGTGCATGGTAATCGGCTCGTCATCAACCGTAGCGATGACACGATTGACCACTTCGGCCTGTGTTTGCCCTACCCATCCGAGAACAGACAAGGACACCAACAAGAGTAATTTTTTCATACTTTCCTCAGGTCTTATGACTCACTTAAGCTTTGCAAGAGCCCTTTCGTCGCTACCATCACATCTTCATCAGGCTTCAAGGTAAAAGTAAAGCGTAGATCCGGCGTGAGTTGCGACCGTCCCCGATCTTTCTGGAGAAGCGCGACCAACCGCTCACCTTTTATGTGTGAGTCTGGATGGAAATGCAATGTTACCTTCTCACCTTTTTTGTAAATTGATGTCACCAGATACTCACGTAATACTCGACGCAAGTCCATGACTTCAAGAAACGTTAACACCAATTGCGGGAGCGATCCGAAGCGATCTTCCATCTCAGCCGCAAGATCTTCGAGGTCTGCCCGGCTATCGACATTCGCCATCTTCTTATAGAACACCAGGCGTTGGTTCACATCGGGGATGTACGCTTCAGGAATATAGGCTGGAACTCCAAGTTGGATATCTGGTTCGATTTGGACGCGAATTTTTCCGCCACGGAGCTCAACTACAGTCTCTTCAAGCATCTGGGCATAGAGATCAAACCCAACTGCTGCCACCTGACCGGATTGTTCTTTGCCGAGTAAGTTTCCTGCTCCGCGGATTTCGAGATCATGCGCGGCAAGGCGAAAACCACCACCGAGGTCATCTAGTTCCTGTAACACTTCGAGTCGTCGCGTTGCATCCTTCGTCACTAAATGTTCACCGGGGATTAACAAGTACGCGTAGGCTTTTTGGGCAGAGCGTCCGACACGACCACGTAATTGATAGAGCTGGGCCAGACCAAATTGATCGGCGCGGCTGATAATGATGGTGTTCGCTGTAGGAATATCGAGGCCAGACTCAATGATTGATGAGCATAAAAGCATGTTGCAGCGATGGTGCATAAAATCGAGCATGACTTTCTCCAACTCATGCTCGTCCATTTGCCCATGTCCAATAGCAATCGTGGCTTCCGGCACCAGTTCGCGCAATTGTTTGGCCATTTTTTCGATGGTTTCGACACGATTGTGGACGAAAAAGACTTGCCCACCACGTCCCAGCTCTTGCAAGATGGCCGAACGAATCAATCCTTCGTCAAAACGCGCGACATACGTACGGATCGCTTGACGATCGACCGGCGGTGTTTCTATGACACTGAGGTCACGTAACCCCATGAGTGCCATATTCAGCGTGCGTGGAATCGGTGTCGCTGAGAGCGTCAACACATCGACCAGGTAGCGCATTTTCTTGATTTTCTCTTTATGCGCTACCCCGAAGCGATGTTCTTCGTCAACGACAATGAGACCGAGATTTTTGAAGACAATATCACGCTGCAGCAGTCGATGGGTGCCAATGACAATGTCAACGGTTCCTGCTGCAAGTCCCTGAATGACTGTCTTTACTTCTTGTGGGGAGCGGAAACGATTGAGGAGTTCAATCCGCATAGGATACTCAGCAAACCGGCGAGCAAACGTTTCCGAGTGTTGTTGCGCGAGGATCGTCGTTGGGACTAACACGGCAACCTGTTTACCACTTTGTACTGTCAAAAACGCTGCACGAAGCGCGACTTCGGTTTTACCGTAGCCAACATCCCCACACACGAGGCGATCCATGGGTTTGTCATTCCGCAGATCAGCAATGACATCTTCGATCGCTGCGCGTTGTCCACTTGTTTCTTCAAAGGGAAAGCGCGCGACAAACTCTTCGTAGTCTTCGTCTAACTTCGCGGTCGCCGGTCGTTCGGTACTGGCACGGGCAGCATGCACCTCCAACAGTTCACGTGCCATCGCCAGGATTGCTTCACGGGTTTTTTTCTTGACCTTTTCCCAACTGCCTCCACCTAAGCGATCAAGGCCAGGGGCATGCCCGTCTGCACCTGAGTACTTCTGTACCAGGTTAATACGCTCGACTGGTAAGTAGAGCCGGTCGCCACCAGCATACTCAAGATGCAGGTAGTCACCGTCTGTCCCGGCCACGCTGAGATGTCGTAACCCCTGATAACGCCCGACCCCATGATCGATATGCACCACATAATCGCCAACGGTGAGCTGACTCAGACCGGTGAGATAGTCGGCAACCGGGCGAGGCCGTGAGCGGCGACGATGACGGCGTTCACCAAAAATCTCTTCCTCGGAAAGAAGCACTAGACCGTCACCAGGAAGCGTAAACCCGTGCGACAATGGACCAATGACGATCGCCGTGGGCTGAGCACTATCGTTTTGCCACATTTGCTCCACTGGCAAACGCAGTTCATGCCCAAGCAAGAGGGTTTGCAAATGCGAAGCTTGTAAGGCACTCGATACGGCAAGAACAACTCGATGACGCTCGTCTTGCCAGTCGCGAATCCGTTCTACCAACGGTGCCAAGCCACCTTCACCACCGCGAGCGTGCAGAATCGGTTTCAGATCCACATGGGAATTTCGCGTTACGGTAAACTCCGTCTCCGCCGTTTCCAGCACCGGCAGTTCAACCCTGACGCGTGACAAGAATTGTTTCCAGGCTTCTTCTGGGCCGAGATATAATGACTCCGGCGGAGGAACGAGGTGACCAGCTTCTTGCGCTTGCGCAGCACACGCGAGAATCCGACTCATGAAACTCTCGCACTCAGCGCGGACGGTCGCGGGCTCGGAAATCCACACGACAGTCCCGCGTGGGAGATAATCTTCGAATCGTTCAAGACCCGCATAGAGATACGGCAATAAAAACTCAACACCGGGAAATGGCAGGCCGCTCTTGAAGTTCTCGCTGATACGTTGTTGCTCGCGTTGTTTGGCTTCGCTATCGGCCAAGACCTCTTCCACTCTACGGCGGGAATTCTGCAGTCGTGCCACAGAGAAGAAACGCATCGGCAGAAAGGTGAACTCCTCGATATGATCCAGTGACCGCTGCGAAGCTGGATCAAAGGTCCGTAATGAATCAACGATGTCATCGAAAAATTCGATCCGTAGAGGTTGCGTCGCTAAGGGAGGAAAGACATCGACAATTCCACCACGTACGCTAATCTCACCTTTTTCTTCGACCAACGGCACCCGACGATACCCCCACTGCGTCAGATGTTCGACTAAGTTGGAGAGTGACACCTCCTGCTTGGCACGCACCACTTTCGTGGCGGTAAAAAAATCTTCCTGCGGCATGACACACTGGGCAACAGCGTCAATGGTTGAAACAATCAGCGGCGTCGGTAGCTCAGCCAACGCATAGAGCCCTTCGACCTGAGCTGCTAACGTCTCACTGCTTGGCGATACCCCTTCAAAAGCTGGCACATCCCACGCAGGGTAAAGGAAGACTTGTTGCAGCGCAGGCTTTTCCGCAGCAAGAAAAAAACGCAAATCGTCAACAAACGTCTCTGCAGCTTGCGTCGAGGGTAACAAACAGAGCGTTGGTGTCGGAGTTCGCAAGAACCATTGTGCAAGGAAAAACGCCTGGGCGGCACCACGCAGCCCGCCAATACGCACGGAGTTCCCTGGTGATGTACGCGGAAGGGTTGAGCAAAACTGATCGAGTGTTTCTGAGAATGGAAATAACTGGGAAGGAACGGCAGGGTGTAACATGAATAGCTGTAAGCAGTCGGCGCTATTGGTTGTCAGTCCTCAGTAAGCAGTTTTCAGTAAGACGAAAAAGGGTTGTCTTTTTCCTTACTGACTACTGACAACCGATAACTGAAAACTTATTTCTTCGCCGCACGTGGGTCAACCAACACCCCATAGACCGGTATGGTCAGCACTTTCTCGGTCGGGTGATCCGTGAACACTTGCACCTCGGCTTTGATCTGTCCTGGAACGCTTTCTGGATTAACCTTCAAGGTCAGATTATACTCTTGACCATCTTTTACCGTTGCTAATTCCGCTAGCACAGTAGGGGTCGAACTCTGGGTCCGCACCAGCCGTATGGGATTCGCTGCACGACTCTTGATACTCAAACTATTTTCTTTGGTTTCTCCTTTACGAACGACACCAAATGAGACCTGCGTTGGCGTGACGGTCAGATCCCCTTCAATCTGACCAAAGACGGGAATCGATAACGACGGTCGTTTCTGACTTGTCGTCGCGACATTGATCTCTGTACTTACACGTCCTAACGGCGCATCTTTCTTTAAGGTAACAAGCAGTTTCTTGCCCTTTTTCCCTTGCTTTTCCAACTCTTCGGTTTGCACAGAGATGAGCGGGCTATCGGTTGCAACATTCGTGATCGTAATCGGTTTGCTCGCATCATGCAGTAATTCGATCGTATGAGTCGCGCTTGCCCCACGACGGACTTTGCCGAGGTAGAGCTGCGCAGGATTCGCTTCAACCTCAACAGCAATTTCTCCTTGCATGGTCAGTGTCACCACTGGATTTGCAGGGTCGTTACTGTGAACCGTAATCTGCTTGACCTTTTCGCCGAAAAACTTGCTGGTGTCGAATGTCGCGCTGATTGTCCCTTCACTTCCTGGGGTCGTTACTTCGGAGGAAATGACTGCCGCCGTACACCCACACGATGTTTTGACTGCCTCGATGCGTAAGTCTCGCCCTCCCTGATTAGTGAAGCGAAACAGATGATTGACCTGATCACCTTGCTCGACTTTACCGAAGTCAAAAACAGTCCCTTTGAAGGCAATCTGCGGGGGATTAGCCGTGGCCTGAGGAGCTGTCTGTGCTTGTGCGGCAACGGTCGCCAAAACAGCAAGCACAGAGAACCATGTCAAGAAAGGCAAGAAGGTGGTTCGAACCCAGGCGTTCATTCGCTATCCTCTTCAGGCAACGGCTGCGAGACGTTTCGCCGCCACTGCGGCTGGACGAGTCACCGGACGTACCAAGAATTTATCGAGATAACGAGTGTGCACCTCACCTGCGAGAAATTCAGGATCTTGTAACACTTTTTGGTGCAAAGCGATGTTGGTTTTTATGCCGTGAATCTGGTATTCGTCCAGCGCCACACGCATCCGTTGAATCGCTTCGTCACGTGTTTTGCCGTGCGCGACAACTTTAGCAACCAGCGAATCATAGAACACCGGAATCACGCTATTCTCGGCAACACCAGAATCAACCCGGATCCCTAATCCACCCGGCGCATGATAGCCACGAATTGTTCCTGGCGAAGGTAACATTGTGTTCGGATCTTCTGCAACAACGCGACATTCGACAGCGTGGCCAGAGAAAGTGATGTCACGTTGACGCCACGGCAATTTCTCTCCTGCCGCAGCAAGAATCCCAGCCTGGACAACATCTATGCCGGTCACCATTTCGGTAATCGGATGTTCTACCTGAACGCGAGTGTTCATCTCGATAAAATAGAAGTGACCGTGCTGATCGAGCAGAAACTCGACTGTTCCCACATTGGTATAACCGATCGCTTTGGCAGCATTCACTGCCGCTGCGCCCATCCGTTCGCGTAATCTTTTCGTCAACACAACAGACGGTGTTTCTTCGATGATCTTTTGATAACGACGTTGAATCGAGCACTCACGCTCGCCGAGGTGAATGATATTACGGTGTTGATCGGCAACGATTTGAAACTCGATGTGTCGCGGGTTCTCTAGATATTTTTCGACGTAGAGCGCACCATTGCCAAAGGCCGAGGCGCCTTCTTCTTCGGCAATCGCAAAGACCGAGGCCAGCTCTTCTGGGGTACGAGCGATACGCAAGCCACGCCCACCACCACCAGCCGCAGCTTTCAACAGCACCGGAAAACCAACCTGTGCGGCCACTGCTTGCGCTTCACGGACATCAGTTGTTCCAGAGGATGTCCCAGGAAGGACCGGAACGCCTGCCTTTTCCATGATACGTCGTGCACGCGGCTTGTCACCCATCAGGCGAATGTTGCGTACTCGAGGACCAATAAATGTCAATCCTGAGCGTTGACATGCTTCAGCAAAATCACCGTTCTCTGATAGGAACCCATACCCCGGATGAACAGCGTCAGCACCAAATGACAATGCCGCACTGACAATAACCGGGATATTAAGATAGCTCTCGCGCACCCTGGGCGGACCAATACAAACGCGTTCATCAGCGAGGCGCACATGCAGCGCTTCACGATCTGCAGTTGAGTATATCGCAACAGTAGGAATGCCTAATGCACGACAAGCACGAATAATCCGAACAGCGATTTCACCACGATTGGCAATCAATACTTTTTTGAACACCCGTATACCCCCACTCTGCCCGTTTTTAGAGCGGCTCCAGGAGAAACAGCGGCTGGCCATATTCTACTGGTTTTCCGTTCTCCGCCATGATTTTTATCACTCGACCACGGATCTCGGATTGAATTTCATTCATCATTTTCATTGCTTCAACGATACAGACAACTTCTCCGACCTCAACAACTGAACCTATATCCACATACGGCTTCGCATCAGGTTTAGGAGCACGATAGAATGTCCCAACCATTGGAGAAGGGATTGCTGCGCCACGTTGTAGACTCGCATCAGGCTCAGAGACAGGAGGCACGGCAACCGCTACTGGAGCGTTCGCTATCGGTGGCGCAGGGAAGGGAGGAGCCATATGTGCCTGAGGAGCAGCAACTACTACTGTCGGTTGTTGGTGAGCAACACGGTGGTTTTCACGCACAAGGCGGATTTCACCGGAGGCGTTCTTGATCTCAAGCTCGACCACACCGCGCTCTGCCATCATCTCCATGAGCTTCTTAATCTCTTCGATATCCATAATGACATGGCTACCAGCTCTCGACTCTCAGCTTTCAGCTTTTTTCATTGCTGATCGCTGATTGCTGAAAGCTGTTATGCTGTTTTCTTGATTATTCTCACCGCCGCTTGCAATCCAAGCAGATAGCTGTCCGCACCAAAACCACAGATCTGCCCCACTGCTGCGCGAGCAATGTAGGAGTGGTGACGAAACTCTTCGCGTTTGTAGAGGTTAGAGAGGTGAACTTCGATAACCGGCATATCAACGGCCAGCAATGCATCAAGAATGGCAATACTTGTGTGGGTATATGCACCACCGTTGATTATCAACGCGGCATAGTGACCACGGGCTGATTGGATTTTACTGACTAACTCACCTTCATGGTTGGACTGGAAAGTTTCGACCTCAACCCCTAGTTCTTGTCCCTGACTGGCAAGCAACGCATTAATATCAGCCAGCGTCGTGTGTCCATAAATCTGCGGCTCACGTTGCCCTAACATGTTGAGGTTTGGACCGTGAAGGACCAGTATTCGTGGCAACGCCCCCGCCCCCATGTGCTCTTTCCTAAAATGACAGAGTGAGTGTAAGGCCAAATGGTGGAGGCGTCAAGGCGCGCGACAATCTTAGCGTCAAGAAGAGAACGCACGTTTTATTGAGAAGTTGATTTGAGCATAATCGTATAAGGATTCGGTCTCGTCCCGCTTCTTCTCTCTATTCGATTCTTTCCCCCTTGTGCACGAGAGACAGAGTAATGAAGCGCGCAGGATCAAGAATTCGGGTTGAGTCATTGACGTGACGCCAGTTCTCCGAGTAGCATCTGCGCCGCGGAAAAGCACTTCATCACACGCTCTTCCGCTCAGGTACTACTGTTGGGCCAGGTGCCACGGCTGACTTGTCCAGCAGTGTGATAGCTGGTCTCAATGAATGGATGTAAGTTAAGGAGGACCACATGGCCAAACGTGTTGTGATTATTCCCGGAGACGATGCAGCTCCAGAAGCGATGGCTCCTACTGTCGAAATTCTCAAGAGCTTCAATCTCGATATTACATGGACTGAATTTCCTAGTGGGGAAGAAGGGGTAAAAAAATATGGTTCACGCCAGGCCTTTGATCAGGCGTTGCGTGCAGCCATTGAGCAATCGGACTCCACCCTATTCGGTTCGACGAATGGGACGACTGGTGGGCTCAATCACTTGCGTTGGGGAAAACGCACGTTTGCCAATGTCCGTCCCGCGCGTTGGCGACCAGGGTTTCGCAGCCCACTCAAAAATCCTAACGGTATCGACTTTGCCATTGTGCGCGAAAATCTCGAAGACCTCTACATGGGAGTCGAAGGCGATCTGCAAATGCTGTCTTCACTACAAGTGAATAGCAGAATGACACATAAACCGCTTGACACGACACCGACCGGGAAATTCGCAATCAAAGTGATTACTGAAGAAGGGTCTCGGCGTGTTGCACGCTTCGCCTTTGAACTTGCTCGCAAACGCAAGGCGCAAGGGGGCAAAGGGCTCGTCACCTGTACGAGCAAATACAACATGTTACGCGAAAGCGACGGTCTTTTTCGCCGCATCGCGGAAGAAACTGCCAAGGACTATCCTGACCTCTCGTACAATCAATGGATTGTCGATGACTTTGCACGCCGCATTGTCGCGAGCCCGCAAGAATTCGATGTTGTCGTGATGCCCAACCTTTACGGTGATATTCTTTCTGATGCAGCAGCGGGGACGATTGGTGGGCTGGGACTCGCTCCGAGTGGTTGCTATGGCGAGAACTATGCCTACTTCGAGTCAATCCATGGCACCGCCCCTGATATTGCAGGACGCAACATCATCAATCCCACAGCCACACTGTTGTCTGCCGTCATGATGTTGGACTACCTCGGCTACACCGACGCGTCCGCACGGCTCGATCGTGCGGTCTCGCAGGTCTACGCTGAAGGCAAGACACTGACCTCAGACCAAGGCGGGTCAGCGTCAACTACGGCGTTCTGTGCGGCAGTACGAGAATGCCTGGGAAAGAACCGCTAAGGTAAGGAATATCCAGGGATGGGACGAGTGCCTATCCCTGAGCCTTGCTGCGGGCCTTGGTGATCACCACCACATCCTGACCATTCACCCGAACCATCCGACGATCAGATGTATTCTGCTGGGGAGCTTTGCGGGTACGAGTTTCCCGCCATTGTTTGAGTTGCTTCACTAGTTCGTTTTCGCTCACAGGTCTCCTCCGGCCGGTCGGTTAGACCGCCTTGTTGTTATGCGTCAATAAACGCTTCTAAACTCTTGGCTCGAGAGGGATTGCGCAGTTTCCGCAGCGCTTTAGCTTCGATTTGGCGGATACGTTCGCGCGTGACGGCAAAACGTTGCCCGACCTCTTCCAACGTATAGTCGGTTTTTTCATCGATCCCAAACCGCATCCGTAAGATTTGCTCTTCGCGGGGCGTGAGGGTCGCTAGTACTTTGCGAGTTTGCTCCTCCAGACTCAGAGCCATTGCTGCATCCGCCGGGGACAATGTTTGCCGGTCCTCGACAAAGTCTCCCAGCGAACTTTCTTCATCATCACCAATCGGTGTTTCGAGCGACACCGGTTCTTTTACGATTTTGAGGACCTTACGTACCTTATCGGCAGGTACTTCCATTTGTGTAGCAATTTCTTCTGGCGATGGTTCGCGGCCCAACTGCTGCACCAGATAGCGCGAAGTCCGCAAAACTTTGTTGATCGTCTCAATCATGTGTACGGGAATACGAATCGTCCGTGCTTGATCAGCAATTGCCCGACTCACTGACTGTCGTATCCACCAGGTGGCGTAGGTCGAGAATTTATAGCCACGCTGGTATTCAAATTTCTCTACCGCACGCATGAGGCCGATATTGCCTTCCTGGATAAGATCCAAGAAACCGAGGCCACGATTGACGTAGCGTTTAGCAATACTCACAACGAGACGGAGGTTGGCCTCAATAAGGCGTCGTTTTCCCTCCTGAGCTTGATATTCTCCGCGGGCAATAATCTGCAAGGAACGGCGCAGGTCTTCATAACTGGTGCCCAGTTCACTTTCGATTCTACTCATTTCCTTGCGAACATCCTGAATAGTTGTGCTGGCATCGACCATTCGTTGCGATTGGGTTTTGCCGAGTTCTGTCGCAAGGGTGGTTGCACGACGGCCACCAGCTTTGAGCGTACGTGCGAGAGCAATGATATCTGGAGATTTGCGGCGGAAGTGTTCTTCCTGATCTTGAATCAGCCGTTGCTGATGAGCGAGTGAGAAACCGAATTCTTTGAGTTTCTCAACAATGGTCGTGATATGACGACGACCTAAGGGGAGGCTACTGATCGCCGCTTCGACTTTATGACGGATATCAACGAGCCGCTTTCCAGCTTTTTCTTTATCTTTCAACGTTTGCCGTTTATGGATCTGCTCTTCTGCCATTCCCCATTCACGAGCAAACCGTTTGAGTGGGACCATGCGGCTGAGAAAGAG
Organism: Deltaproteobacteria bacterium; assembly: GCA_016874775.1. Lineage (NCBI taxonomy): Bacteria > Pseudomonadati > Myxococcota > Myxococcia > Deltaproteobacteria bacterium. The sequence continues at coordinate 13,032 of VGTJ01000040.1, read as the reverse complement.
TTCAACTCTATGGTCTTCTTTCTCTTCTGTGGTCTCCGTTACCTCTTCTTCTTCATCGCCGAATACGTGCCGCGCCTCAATTTCTCCTTGCTTCAGCCGGTCACCAAGAGAAATGACATACCTGAGCGCCAGCGGTACAGAAAAGACTTCTCGTCGGACTTGGGCCTCCCCGGCCTCAATCTCTTTGGCAATAGCGACCTCTTCCTCACGGCTCAGTAGAGGAATATTGCCCATCTCTTGTAAATACATGCGGACAGGATCAGAGGTATCCCCGATCGTGGGCTCTTCTGGGGTTGCAACTTCTTCTTCCCACTCTTCTTCTTCCCGCTTGGGCAGATCAATACCCAAGGTACTTTCATCTTCCATGACATCAACAGGTTCGATACCCATCTCTTCAAAAATGGAGATCACACCATCGATTTCTTCGGTAGGTGAAACTTCAGTGGATAGGGGATGAGCAGACTCTGAGGTTCCCAGAAGTCCTTTGTCTGAGGAACGCGGAGCAACCTCGATTCTTTTTTCTTTCCCTTTTTTCATAAAAGGTTATGCCCTCTCGCGCACTGGGTGTGCGTGGGTAAAGATCTCCCCTTCCCCCTTGTGTCGAGAGAAGAAAGAAGTACAGCGGTGGCCACAAACATTCGTACGCAAGCTTTTTACTGTGCGATTAGGAAGGTTTTCTCCAGAAGTCTGGTCTCGACCGGAGAACAAAAGTCTCCCTGATTCTAGGTCCGAGATAGATTACAGTCAAGAGAGCAGGCAAACATTTCCTTAATTAAGGACTGAGAACGTGGATTGCTCTGCCGCTCTTCTCCTTTTTCCTTTTTTGCTTGTGTAGGAACAATCGGCAGATGTTTCCCTTTCTTGACCAATCTGGGAGCCACTCCTTCAACTCAGGGTTCCTTTGACCGCCATCGCTGCACCTATCGCGGTCGCGTATTCAGCATAAGGCGGTACAATCACTCTTTCTCGACGCCGAGGTTGCATCGCTTCAAAACGGTCGCGAAGGGGTTTCACTCGCGTTAATTTGCCAGTGAGCACGATTTCTTGATGTTGACGCGATCGAGCAGCCATCAAGCTCAGGGTAAATGTCACCTCAGCTACCATATTCATCAAAGCGAGTGCCTTATCAGCTTGGGTGGGATCAGAGCGGACTTTGCCAAAGTTGCTGGCGGTCGCCGCTGCGGGAACAATCCCAACCGGGCCGCCAGCAATATCTCCCACGGTGAGGTCGACTCGGCTCAAATCACCATGTGTCGCAAGCTGTTCAAGCGTATCAAGACGCGACACCCCCAGTAGATGGCGCGCAAGTCCTAGTAATGTGCCTCCACCTATTCCGGTTCCACCGACATGTTCAATGTTTTCCTGACGAACCGAGACCAGGGCGGTTCCAGTTCCCAATGACACAACCAAGGCTTCGGTTTTCTCTGCTAACGTACTTCCACCAACACCAATCGCAGTGATCTCAGGAACACTCACCACCGGCACGCCAAATAACTGATCTTGCAGGCACCGCGCACCACCTCCACTCGCCGCGATAGCACGAATATTCGACAAGCTCCCTCCTGCCGTACTGAGAAGTTTCCCCAAGGCTCCAGCAGCAGCAGCAAGTGGGTCGCCAGTCTCAATCGTTACGACAACAATCTCGCCCCCATCCAGTAACACCGCATCCGTCGTTGAACCACCAATGTCTATACCAACAATCATGGAACCATCCTTACTGGGGATTCGCCCCTGGCAGGTCTCGTCGATACACTGCAACTTGTTGTTTTCTCTCAGGATTATAATCTTGCCATTTTTCTTCTGTGACTTCGTCAGGGGCAACACGACGAAAGCCGTGCCGCTCGAAAAGCCGCTGTGCACCCTCTTGAGTCGTACAAGCGAAAATGTAGCTCAAGTGTTGCTGTTCCCCCTCGGCAACCATTTGATCAACGAGCCGTCCGCCAATCCCTTCGCCCTGATAGCGGGTTATCGTTGAAAGGCCAACAATCTCTGCCGTACACGATTCGGGATACGGCAGTAACGCACAGAAGCCAGCCAACTCGCCGGGTGCGGGACCAACCCGTGCACCATAGCCATGTAATAACAACAGGGTCGTTTCCTGCGGCGATCGTGGTTTGAGATACCCGTCTCGCTCGCCACGTTGCAGGAGTTGCTCAACTTCACGAAAATCATCGATGCCCAATTTCTCCACTTGACAATAGTCTGTCAAGGTAAACAGCGTGCCGTCCCCTTCATAGGTAAACAGCTCGCGTCCAAGTCCAGTCAACGGACAGAGCGTCACTGAGGACGTCCCCCCTTCTAGCACTTTGCAGATCGCTTCCAGAAGTGGACGGCGGCTGCCAAGGCCAGCCCATTCGGCTTCACCAGGGCGCAACAATTCTCGCAACACTGCGCCAGTCATAAACGAGAGGGATTTTCCACCTGTGGATATTCCTCCAGCTGCGTCGAGAAACACCACCTTATAGACCCGCAGACTGACCGCGATCCGCTGCGCCACCGTGACGAGTGGCACAGCGCTATCAGGAGGCCAGAGGGCGATACAGACTTCACTGCCGCGGAGGACCGTCCAGATCGGCACCAGCACGTCGTCCTCAGTACCATCAGTAGGTAAAACAACGAGTGATGGTGAGGGCACTTTTGCAACCCGAGCTAAGTATTTATACAACGATCGTACCCGCCGCTGTTCACTCTCTGTTTCTGCCGCTTCAATGAGGAACAGTAGTTGCGTCTCATTTTTGAGAAGCGTTTCAAACACCTCAAGTGCGGCATTCCCATCAGTTTCAGAGGACAAGTCTGACGCACGAAGCACAAGCAGGAGGCTCTTCTCGTGGAATTCGTCGAGATAAAAGTCTTTTTCAGCAAAAGATAGGGTAGAGATTTTTCTTCGTCTCATTGTCCTTTGCCACCGAAGGAAGAAGACTGCGGTAGCTCGGCGGCAACAACGTTGCGCTCTGCATCCCCCCAGGGAACAGTCGTCACTGCACCAGAACGGATATCAACAATAACAATCTCTTGCACTGGCCGTTGCGTGAGTCGTTCAAGCACAAATGCGTGCAGCAATGGAAGCGTATTGTTTCGCCCTGACATCGATTGCGTAGGCGTCACCGCAGCAGTGTCAAAAGCGAAAAACCCAACAACCCAGGCATGAGAGGAAAAAAATGCGAGGTCAATTGTTCCGTTCCATAGATTCCCTTCGTGATGGAACGTAAACGGCAATCCCACCCAACGGTCTTGAGCCTCAGAAGCCCGAGTCAACAGGTCCGTGGAGTACAGACGCGTAAGCACCTGCTCAAGCTGTGCGTGCGCTGCGTCCGTCCTCGCTATCGTTCGTGAAATTTCATGCCTGCTTTTTTCTGGATGCGCGAACATCTCTCGCAGACATTTCCATAAGGTACGTTGGAGCGCTGAAATCGAAGGAACATCTTCTCGCTGGCTCTCATCATCGGCAGACCAACGTTGCGAACGATTTCTCAACACCGAGGCTACTCCATGCCCAGCGTGCTCATTGCCCTCTTGCAGAGTAGTCTGTCGCTCAACCCGCCAACGCTCGTACGCACGTAGCGACGCGGGACTTGGTGGCACGCTCGTGATCATAGGAGGCGGCGGAAACGATGGCACCACGTTTTCGATCTGAGCTGGGTCAATATGATAGGTATACACGTGCGCTGTTCCACCTAGAGAAAAGGCTTTTCCAGGCTCTACTTCAGGGGCCTCAATATCCTTAGGCTCTGCTTGTTCACCAATTGCACTCGCTTCCTGCTCAACGTCCGGCCAGATCGGCATCAAAAGGTGATCACGGACCCGCGCAGCTGCCACATATCGTAAGCGCCATTCTTCGGCTACCTCACGTTCCTGCTCGCGTGACTCCGCCTTCTGCCACCCTCGTGTACTACATGTCAAGATCTGGGGACCAATACGGATTTCCAAGGTTCCGCTCAGTCGGTCGACAATACCGGTCTTGCCGATACGCCTAGGGCTTGGACGGTCAGCCATGTCCGCCAGGATGACAACCGGAAACTCCAGTCCTTTGGCTTTGTGAACCGTCAATAGCCGCACGGCATTATCATCTGCCTCAGCAAGCGCAGCCTCCTCTTCTTCACCCACCATATCCTGTTGAGCAAGAAACCGGTTGAACGCAGATAAGGTTTGTACTCCTCGCGGCACTAATGCATGAGCAATATCGATCAGTTTGAGAAGGTTCGCTACCCGTTGCGCACCGTGTGGTCGTATCGCGAAGAGAGGGATCAGATGAGTAGTGTTGTAGAGACGGTACAGTAACGCGGCTGGGCTAAGGTCGATCGCATCACGATATAGCGTTCGTAAAGTTGCAAAGGCTGCCGCGAACCTATCTGCGGAAGGAAGGGCACCTGGCACGATAGGATGTAAGGCATCAAATTTCCCGCCATCGCTTACAAACTGCGTGAGTTCCTCATCGCTAAAGCCGAATATACTGGAACGTAACACCGCGACGAGCAGAGACGAATCAGTTGGACGCTCAATCGCCAAGAGCAATACACGAAGGTCTTCAATTTCGTGCCGACTGGTGTACCGTCGTCCACCCAGTACTCGATACGGGATACCAGCGTTGGCAAAGGCCTCTTCGTAGGCTTCCACCGCTCGATAGGTACGAAAGAGCACTGCCACATCACGATACTCTTTTGCCGTATCTCCCCACACTGTCAACGATCCATAGGTCACAGCTTGTTTTAACATTGCCGCGATCGTACGTGCTTCAGCACGGCGCAAATCATCGCGTGTTGCTCGCGTCGGTAGAATCACAGCTGGAATCGGCACAGCGATGAGTTCCCGTCCAGTCGATTCTCGTCGCGTCGCCACCAATGGCTGGTACGTCAGTTGATCACTCGGAGTTTCTGCAAACGCCGGGGCAAACGTCTCATTCATCCACCCCAGTACTGGAGCACGCGTGCGAAAATTGTCGGCTAGAATAAGTACTTCACCTTGCCGCGCGATAGCAGTACGCACTTGCGTGTACACTTCTAGATCTGCCCGACGAAATCGATAGATCGACTGCTGAGGATCGCCGACCAGGAACAACTTTCCCGGTCGTAGTGCCACCTCCGTCCATTCTCCAGCTCGTGATTCTTGCTCAGCAAGGAAAAAAACAATTTCTGCTTGCAAGGGATCGGTATCTTGGAACTCATCAACTAAGAGACAATCGAAACGCCGTTGAAAATAACGGCGAACTTCAAGATTCGTTTTGAGCAGATTCCGGGTGACGAGCAGCAGATCAGTAAAATCGAGTTGGCTCTGCTCGCGTTTCTTGTCGGTATACGCCTGGACATATCCATCTAACCACTGCACCAACGCGACAGAAAGATTATGGAACCAACTGGCACGAGCTTCTGTATACACCTCAGCGATCTGGCGAAACACCGTACGTACGCCATCAAGAGCAGTAGCTGGTCGCCAATTGGCTTTACTCCCGATGGTCACGCCAGCAACAATGTCTCGTGGTTCACACAGAACAAACTGTTCCCAGGCAATCTCGTCATCAACTTTTGGCATCAACATTTCCAACCGCTGCATGTGTGTAAGAGCACGGTCAGTGGCAGTGCGACATGCAGACTTGAGCGTGTTGAGTTGAGCGAGGAGTTGAGGAATCTGCGTTTGTAGGGCAGTCACCGGCGATAGCACAGGAGTAGGAAGCAAGGACAAACAATCTCGTTGTTCGAGGACAAAGTCACGAAGATCATCCAGATGGGCGAAGCGTAACCCTGCGCGTAACGCTTGCTTCAGCACCGTTGGGCTGCGATCCATCTCTTGAGTCAACCATTCTCGCCATACCGCAGTTTGTACTAAGTGGGCTTCAAATTGACTTAACGTGGAGAACTGCGGATCAACACAGGCTTCAACTGGACGCTCACGGAGTAACGCGGCACAGAAGGCATGGACCGTCGAGATCTGTGCGCGTTCGAGTTGCCAACGTGCATTACGCAAGTTCGTCCGTTCTTCGTCGGTCAACGGTCCTGCTAACGCTATTTCCAATTCTGTTCGTAGCCGAACGCGAATTTCCGCGGCAGCCCGGTCGCTGAAAGTAATGGCGGCAAGGCGATCTGCTCGGCTTCGCCCGCTACGCAATACTGCTAATAAACGAGAAAGCAGGACGGTCGTTTTTCCGGTGCCGGCCCCCGCTTCAACCAAAAACGTCGTGGCAAACTCGCTGGCCGCTCGTTGTCGCGTCTCGACGTCAGTACGAACATCATCACTCATGGTGTACTTCTCACTTGATCCAGCAGAGCGAAACGAGTGTCGTCGTGTTTACGAGCAGTATGAAGTTCTGCGTGAGCACCACAAATGAACGGAAACGGACATGGACGACACGAGTCAGGCGTGTGAGGAAAGCAACCAGAGCGAATACCGCGAGTAATGGACCCAACCAGGGCTTTGAGTCCTGTCAGATCATCAGCCCAGGTCTCGGAAGAGAAGGTCGCCGTTTTCTCTTTGCGTACAGACGGTCTGAGAGACAGGTATTCGGCTCCTACCCAGTCGAGATCAGGCCGTAGCTGTTGCGAGGCAAACAGGTACAAAGGGAGTTGGAGTGCCGTCCCACCGGCGAAACGCCCGCGAACGGGCTTGCCACTTTTGTAATCAAGAATCCGTGCGCGTTGCCCATCGGAGGTCACATCAATACGATCGATACGCCCGTGAAAATACAGTGGTGCCGCATCGTCTCCGCTCACAGACACAAGTCGAGCAGGGAAGAACCGATTCTCTGGGTTCGCTGAGTTCACCTTCTCGCGCCCAAAAGGAATTTCGAATGCCACTGGCACAAACGTATCATCACGGTCGAGTTCCCCTTGCAGCAAAGACATCAGTTGGGTTCGTATCCGTTCCTGTTCCATTTCCCACAACAACGGCAGGCCTGTAACCTTGGTTCGAGCGAAAGTCGCACAGTGTGCAGTTGCAACTTCCATCATTAACTGTCGAAGCGTGTCCCATTCTTCGCGCCGGACCGGTAGACGCTGTTCTCGCTGTAAACGCGAGAAAAACTCGTACAGAATCGAGTGCAGCAAGAGTCCACGATCGCGCGGGTGAATCGTCAGCAGTTTTTCTGGATCATCTTGCTCCGCTAGCCCTAAGACGGAAGTAAGAAAATAACGAAACGGGCACCGGGCATAGGTTTCCAACATACTAGCGGAAAACAGCATCCGTTCCGGAAACAGATGTGTATGCAACTTGGCAATAGTCGCGTCCGTTGTCAGCATGCCATCGTATGCAGTCAAATGCGGGACATCCCAACGTTGATGGATGGCGGTCAGCGCTGAGGAGAAAAACGGGGTTGTTTCCGGCAGGTATCCCAACACGGTCGGATTGCTGGTTTCCTGGGCACGCGCCACATTCGCCCAATGAAATTCAACCGTATCGAGCGCTGCCGACGGCGGACCGTTCCACACCGGCGACAGTGGTACATGAACACTGACGTCTGTGAGGTCAGCGAAGGACGCCGGTTGTCCACTCAGTGCCTCCACAACCCGAAGGAGATAGGTGGAAGGAACTTGCATACGCCCACTCGCTTGATCTTGTCGAGCGTACGTGAAAACGAGATACTCAGTCGCACTCTGTACGGCGAAAGCAAAAGCAAGGCGGTCTTCTTCGACAATACGATTTCGTTGGCGTAAATCGCAGAGTAATACCTCGCTAAGATGTTGACGTTCGCTGTCGAAAAGCAAAGGGTCCTGACGAACCGCTTGCGGGAATTGCCCTTCGACCATTCCCGCAATAATCACCGCGCGAAATTGCATTCCCGGCGCAGACGCGAGGTCGCTGACAAATACTCTATTTGTCTCCTCATCGCTCGCGCTCATCGCTGGAGTTGCAGTCAAAGCATCGGTTACGATCCGTCCCCATTCGCGGAGAGTGAGAGCCTCCTCCAATACATTGAGCTGCTCCAGCCGTGCAAACAGCGCCATCACCTGTTCGCTATGCTGAGATGGAGAGACATAGCGCACCAACAGGGTACGAAAGAGGTCATCCCACCCCTGCCAACTGTTCACCCGCGCCAGGTGCTCGGTATCAGCAAGAAAGCGGTCCATGAACTCCATACAGGCTCCGATCACGAGAAGATCGGTCGATGCTGGTGGAGTTGTCTCGCTATCATCCACAATGTTACGAGCGTGAAGCTGCGCGAGTCGTGTCCGCCACTCATCTGCGCCTCTGGCAATTCCAGCCGCTTGCGACAGGGCATCCCAACGCGCAAGTTGCGCATACGCTGCCGATTCTCCCAAGAACTCGGTAAACGGTGGACGTGCAACACTGAGAAACTCAAGCATCCGAGTCCGGGAATAGTCCTCGACTAAGACTTGCCACAGGAGTGTCACACTCTGACCGGCTCGTGTTTGCAAGAGAGAAGGGCCTTTGGAGAAAACGCATGGGATATCGAACGCTGCCAGAGATTCATACAACAGCGGGCCGTAGGTTGTGAAACTCGGGATGAATACGGCAATGTCGTCAAAGCGCAGGTGTCGCTCACGGACCAGCGTAAAGATGACCCGGGCAATCTCTCGTACCTCGCGACTCATTGTGGGCACAGAGAGTATCGCGACCGAATGGTCAGGCTTTTGCGGTGTCTCGCTTGTGACAAAAAAGACTGGGGCAAATAATTGCGTTTGCAGCCGCTGCAAACTTGTCTCGGTGGCGGTCTGAGAATCCAGTTCTCCGCGTTGGAATCCGCGACTCATGAACCACCCGAGTGCAGCGGTCGCAGCCTCGTAGGCAGGCCCTGGACGCCAGGGAAAAAAGACCACGGTATCGCGAGCCCGTACCGCCATATCGATGACGTGTTGTTGCAAGGGAGAAACATCGCTGAAGCCATAGATGAAAAACGGTGTGTGCTCATGATACTCATTGAAACGCCGCGCCGCTCGCTCCAGCATATCCGCCTCATCATAGAGATGGTGTCCCGTTAAGAATTGTTCATACTGTGTATACACCTCGTGCAGGCTCTCAATACGATGTTGGTACACTCCCGTGAGGTGTACTTGCCCAAGGAACGTTTGCAGCCCGTGCGGTGCAATACGCGCATGCTTGAATTCTTGCAATGTCGTTACGACATGACGAAGAAACCCAGGATGAGAAGCAAGGCCAGCAAAGTAGTTTCGTGGGCCGGTCTCCATGAGCAGTTGTTTCACGACCAGCGGCGCGGCTAACGGAGACAGCGGTCGCCTCCCCTCTTGAAGAAAAGTCGGCTCCGTGGTTTCTTTGATGAAATCACCGAGAGTGACTATTTGCAACCCGAGGTATCCCTCTCTTGCTTGTGCGATCGCGCACTGAAGAGAGGCGGCAAGGAACTGGTGGGGAACGAGGATCGTGACCGGTAGGAGTGGCTCCACGGTCTTCAGCGTCTGCACTGCCGTGACCAACGCATTCTGTAGTACGCTAAATGAGTCACTCACAAAGAGACGTTGTTGCGGCATACGTCTGTGCCTAGAGGTTTCTCAACCAATTAGCAATAACCTCACGGAACCGAATCCCATAACTTTCCCACAGTTCTCCCACAACTTCTCACCTATTTTGCTCGTCTTCTCTTTGCATGAACACACGCCTGCAAAGAAGACACACGAAGGACGACAAGATTCGTGCTCCGCCTCAGAACAACTGGCGACTTCTGCACTGGACAAAAAGAGCAATCACCAACCCACAACTCAATTCATAAAAAAGGAAGAACTCATCATGAAATACACATTCTCTATTGGCTTTCGTCGTTGGCTCCTCACGAGTACTCTCGCTTTCGGCATCAGCGCTTTCGCTGCCGTGCAGACACCAGCGTTTGCCCAAGTCATTCCCGGAGACCCCGACCACCTCAAGTGTTACGAAGTGGTCAAGGACCAGAACCAACTTGACACAAAAGAGGTGGATCTCGTCAATAAATTCGGCTTGGAACCAGGATGCGATGTCACCACGAAAGCGCGGCTCTTGTGCACACCGGTCAGAAAGTTTGTCGAAGGTGGAAACGGCAATGATCCACGGGGTACGGCCCTGAACACCGACTTCACTTGCTACAACGTGCAGTGCCCACCAAATCCTTTGAAAAGACTAGAGATCGACGATCAGTTCGGCAATCGCGACATCGGAATCATGAACGCGCGGATGTTGTGCACCCCAACAGTGTCGGAAGAGGTCCACGACTAGGCTCCCTCTCGGGACAACGTCACCAGCGTTGTCCCGAGTTCCACGTCCAACATGACCACCACAAGGCGAGAGACAATGATCCTCAAGAAAACACCGCAGCTCTTTTCCGTTGCTGCAACACAATTCGCCGCGACACTACAGATACCGTACCCTCTGGCCTAAATCGATCCACGTGACATTGGCACACCAGCGACTAAACTCGCTTATGCTGAGCCTGGTCCGCAGGACGAAGGCGAAACATGCACAAACCCAGATCCGCCGCCCTTCGACTTCCTCTTCGACTCCGCTGACGCTACGCTCAGAGTACGCTCAGGCCGAGCGGGAGGTGTCCCCTAGTGAGTGACGAAGTGTACGAATCTTCTGTGGTCCAATTTGGCCGCAGGAGACGACTATGTGATTGTTCGTGTTGTTGCGGCAACTTCATCGGGAGTCGTCATTACCGATTGGATTCCATTACGTGGCATCGCCCATGTCAACTGAGCAAAACTGCGCTACTTGTGTGTAGTATGGGCGGCCATGCGGCTGCCTGTGTACTCTTCAGGTTAATGCTCACACTTCCGCAACCACCCTTCGTCCACCCATCTCTCGTGCCAATTGCTCTCGAAGCGAGAAAATGCGGGAATAGACCTTCGCGGCCGTGGTATTGAGCAGTCGAGCAATATCTTTATAGGAAGTTGTCAGTTTGTACGTCCGCAGCTCCTCGACGAGCCGTTCACGCTGGCGAATGCGTTTGGCAAGTGCATTTTCCAAAGCATCACGCTGCGCCAAGAGCGAGGTCGAATCAACGACGGTTTCCATGGTCGAAAGCAACGCAATCTGCTTCTGCATGGTGTGCAACTCATTTTGTCGGAGGACGATCCATCCCCACACCGAGTCCAGTTCATCGCACAGTTGGGCAACCTTCTCATCTTTCCGTCTGAGTTGGCCGTGGATGTCGGTCAGTAACGCGCGCGTCTCCTCAACCGTTCGACCTGAGAGGCGGGCGAGTAAGCAGACATCCTCAGGGCTCAAAGGAGTCTCAAGGAGAAATAACAGCTTGAGATAGAGACGTTCTTCTGGAACCAGGAATTGCAAGGGAGCAGGCATTGCGTGCGTACAGGTTGGCTCACTGCTTGCGGGGTCAAGCACAACAGAGCCAGGGAGAATATCTTCTAGGGTCACAGTATCATCATCGGTATTCCGTATTGGGGTTTGCAACGAGATCGTCTCAACTTCCTTACGAGTCCGCCGCCACTCCAAGAACAAGTGTTTCAATACATAATGAGATAAGAACGTACGAAACTGAATCCCTTTACGGCCTTCAAAGGTCTTGAGGCGTGAAAAGATCCGGTCGCGCTCGAAAACGTACAAGTAGAAGTCACCTGCCTCTTCGATTGGGCTCCCGTAGATTTTGACGGGGAAGTTGTAGATGTCCTCACCATATTTTTCTTGAAACTGCAGCCGGGCAGTTGGGTCACCCGCAGCACATGCGCTGAGGAACTCCCGAAGATCGCTATAGTCTTGGCGCACGAATAACACCCCTTCCTGAGAAGCGAGATTGCTCATAGGTCTTTCTCTTGTCGTTGGTGAATTGCCGTGATTCCGGCTCTCTCGTGTTAGAAAGGAGCAATTCCCGGACCATGCGTCCAGAAGATGTCACCAGTAGCGGGAGCAAGCCTGCCTTTCGATCGTCGCTGAAGTTCCGATTAGCGGCAGCAGAAAAACTCTTGAGAAATCAAGCCTATAACCGAAACGGAGAACAAACTGCGACTTTCCTCAGTCCACGGAACGCAACTCCGCCAACAGGGTTTTCGCCTCACGAAGATCAGGGGTGTCAAATCCTTCGACAAACCAACTGTAAACTTTCGATAACATGAGGAACGCTTCGTTTTGCGGCGTGCGTGCTGCGTCGTGTGCTCTTTGTTGTTGCCAGAGACGAGCAAGGCTCATAGTTGCACGCAACTCCAGAGATTTCGCTTGCTGCTGACGCGCAGTGTCGATGGCTTTGCGGAAGCATTCCTCTGCCTCCCGCACTCTCTCCACCTGGGGGCTAGGTGTTAGGGGCTGGTGACTAGGGATTTTGGACTCCGCATTCCGCATTCCGCACTGTCTGAGTATGAGTTCTCCTTGTAATCGATACAACTCCGGCGCAAACGTCCGTTCCTCTGTTCGCTCTACTGTACCCCACGCATCATCAAGCGCGTGCAGCGCCGATTCGATCTGACCGGTTTCTCGATGGGCATCAGCCAGCAATAATTGATACGCCACTTCACCGATACCAATCCCTGTCGCGCGTTGTTGCTTCAGGCCGCTCTGAATCAGCGCAAGACCTTCAGCGTGTTTCCCTAGCATCACTAAGGCCCATCCCTGTAGTGACATCCCCATTGTCGCGAGATGCACGAAGCCACACTCACGAGCAAAAATGCGTGCGGATTCAGCGTGAGCCGCGACTGCGGGAAAGTCACGGCAACATAGGGACAATGTTGCAACCAAATTTGCGGTTAGCGCTCGGCTGTAGGGAAATCCGGCCTCTTCAGTGATAGCTAATGCTTGCTGGCTACGCACGTGTGCTTGCTCGGGATATCCCATGATCCACAACAAGACCGCGAGATGAGCAAGCGCACTTGCACGTGGATCTTGTCCCGCGAGAAGAACTTTTGCTTGTGGCAGTTGGGGGTTGTATAAGGCGAAACTCTGCTCAAGATGTAGGCGGGCATTCTCGAACTCACCCAAATGAAATAACGGAGTACCGAGTCCTAAGGCGAATTCTGGAAAAGAAAATCCCCCTATATCAGTCAGGAGTAGCGGGGCGGATGAAGATGTCCCACTTGGGCAACTTGGGATGACGCTCCAGTCGCGCTTCGACCGTCCGCATGGCTGTCTTGTTCAGGGTAATGCCGCGCA
>VGTJ01000039.1 GCA_016874775.1 Deltaproteobacteria bacterium | reverse complement strand
GGGCGGCGCGGGCACAGCGCAATCACTTAGCATGTTGTTATCATGCGTGGGTATCCTTGAAAGTGAAAGCTCAAGAACTGGGCCAGACCCTGTATGCCGTGCGGGAGAGTTTGTTTAGTCATTACCTCCGCGCTGAACTACAAAACCCTCATGTCACGGCTTGTTAAGGTCCAAAGCGTAAGTCCTGCAATGGTATTGTTACAGCCCCGAAGGGGCGAATTGTGGTAGCCCACGGTGTGAACCGTGGGAACTAGGGAGCGGTGGTTACGTTTTACGCATTACGTCTTGAAAGGAGGTCTCACCATGCTCAAAGGAATCGACAACATCGGTATCGCAGTTGCTGACTTAGCGCGGTCAATGGCATTCTATGAGAAACTGGGATTCACAAAAAGTTACGACTACGACGCTGATGTCAAAGGCGCATCGATGAGTTGCGGCAGTGCGGTATTGTTTCTTTTTCAAACCAAACAAGCCAATCCGCAAGCAGTGAAACGTGACCCCTCATTGGCGCAGAACCCGCCAGGGATCGATCACATCAGCTTCGTGGTTGAGGACGTTGATGCGATCTACCAGGACCTGAAGGCCAAGGGCGTCGCTTTTAATGGCGAACCTGCCGACCAGGAGTGGGGAGCCCGCCTAGCCGGACTTAAAGATCCCGATGGCAACAATCTGTACTTCTTAAAATATCTCAGCTAGACATTGCCTATTCTGAAAACAGGAGGAGATCGTATGCCGACCATTAATACTGCGACGGGAACATGTGCGCCCAAGGACCTCGGGTTCACGCTCATTCATGAACATATCACTGCCGGATTCCCTGGCTGGGAATTGGATAATGCTGGTTTCAATCGCAAAGCTGAAATCGCCAAGGCGGTTGATCGCTTGAAAGAAGTGAAGTCACTAGGAGTCACCTCGATGGTTGACCCATGTCCAATGGAATTGGGTCGTGATCCAGAGTTCACCGCTGAAGTGTCTGAGAAGTCTGGGGTTCAGGTTGTCGTTGCTACCGGTCTCTATAATGAAGCCCTGGGCATTCCGCCGCATTTTCGTGGCCTCGATGCTGATTCTATTGCTGAAGTCTATGTCCGCGAGCTGAAAGATGGGATCGGCAGCACTGGTATCAAAGCTGGCATCATTAAGACCGCAACGGGCGGCATTCCGGGCATGACCGAAACCGCCAAGAAAATGGGCGTGCATGAAGAAAAGTGTCTCCGTGCCGCGGCCCGCGCACAGAAAGCCACTGGTGCACCGATCCTGTGTCATAACGATGAGCTTGGTCCGTTCGGACGCGAGACCTTAGATGTTTTCCAGGAAGAAGGGGTCGATTTTAATCGCGTGCTGATCGGCCATGCTTGCGGTGTCGGTGACATGCGTTACTACTTCGACATTCTCGAACGTGGTGCGTGGATTGGGTTTGATCGCTTCGGTATCGAGACGATTGCCAGTGACAAGATGCGCCTTGCCTCACTGATTGGGTTGTTAGCGGTTGGTTACGATCGCATCATGTTGTCGCATGACTTCGTCGGCTGCTGGTTAGGCCGCACCTCCAAGGCGTGGGATGACTTCCTGAGAGCGAGTCCAAAATGGAGCTACTCGCACATTATGCGCAATATCCTGCCGCAGCTCAACAAAGCCGGTGTTAGCGAAGGGACGATTCGTACGATGACAGTCGATAATCCATGTGCGTACTTCGGCGGATAGGTACGAAAACAATGAAGAATTAAAAATGAAGAATGCAAAATGAAAAATTGAGGAAAGAGAGCAATATGCTCTCCCTATAGCCTGTAGCCTGTAGTCTTTTTTACATTCTACATTCCTCATTTTTAATTATCGCCCTGTTCCCCTGTTGTTTCAGCATCATTTTCCGCCTACAGATAAAGGAACACTCTAGTTAGGAGGGAACATGCGTTCTCGTTTCCAGTGGTTGTCGGTAGTGTGTCATCTAACGCTCACGGTTCTCATTGGGGTCTCGGTTTCATCGGCTTCTGCCGAGGCTGACCGTAGTTACAAGGCCGTTCGAGATTGGCTGGAAAAATATCGCGATGCCAAGCCAGACTTCAAACCTGGTGAACGTCTCACTATTAAAGATATTGAGCGAATTAAGCCATTTCTTCCGCAACCAGCCTGGGAGTACTACTTCTTCGATGACATGGATATGGAGATTGCCGAAACTGGCAAATATCCACCTCCAGCAGATTGGGGAAAAAACGTTACCTCAGGTTACTACCTTGACGAACACGGTGCCTTGTTCGGCTTTAACGGCGCGGGATGGCCATTCCCAGAGATCAAAGGTGATGATCCGCTGGCTGCGCTGAAAGTCTATTGGAATTCCTACTGGCGACCTGGGCATGGCGACTTTTTCATGCCGATGGTGGCCTGGGGTCGCAGCGAACATGGAAAGCTCGATCGTGAGTTTGAGTTTGTTTCTACCTCGGCGGAATATGCTAAAGGCGATAGTTGTTTAGTCGAGGGCTACGAAGGGGTCAAGTCAAAATCAATCATGGAGTTTCGTAGCCCGCGCGACCTGGCCGGAACGCGCAACTTACAGATTGAATATGCTGATCCCTACAAAGAGAATGACAGTTGGATCTATTCTCCTACCCAACGCAAGCCACGACGTGTGTTATCTTCAGAACGGACAGGGGAAACGCAGGGTATGGACTTCATTCGTGACGATGGCATGGGTTTTGGCGGTAAGGTACACGAACAGAAGTGGACCTACCTCGGTAAGAAGCTAGTGCTAGCCACCATCAATATGCGTACGCATCCGGATGCTGGTGGGCCGCATTTATGGGTACCAAATAAAGCACGATGGGAAGTCCGAGAGGTCCATGTGTTAGAGTTGATCCCGCATAGTGCGTCTCATCCCTACGGGAACAAGCTCATCTACTTTGACACCGAGGTCTTCTGGAACCTGTGGCTGACTGCCTACGATAAAAAAGGTCAACTGCTGCGTCTGGGACAGGATTTCCTCAAGTACTCTGAGGGCTATGCGAACGAAGAGGCCATGCAAGCACCATTTGTGAAAGTGGATTATGAACGGAATGCTGGCGAGAACGTCTTTATGCATATTGGCAATAACGTGATTAATGCGCAGAAGCCGCACGCCACATATACGCATTGTTACGTGGTGCGTAAGGAATTTACCTCCGGTCGTGCTAAGCAATTCTATTCAGTGCGGAATATGGTCAGCGGAAGACGATAACTTATAAAACCGGATACAGGAGAACGGATAAGGGAAAACGGACAGCCTGTCCTTCCTTTGACCTTATCCCCTCCTTAATTCTGTATTTCTTCAGCTCGCCCAGTTCCCCTCACCCCCTTTCTTTCTTTGTTATCTTCGGGTTTCTCCCGAGTCCCACCTTTACTCTCAAAAAGTGCCCTGCTAAGAGGCCCTCCAGAGCATGTGCTTGGGATAGGAGGAGGATGCAGTGAACTTTGGGTTTTTGTTTCCATTCCGCAATTCGGCACGGGCGAAAGTACCGTTTCCTGACTTGTATCGTAAGCATCTTGATTTAACGGTGACGGCGGAAGAACTGGGGTTCGATACAATCTGGCTGACTGAACATCATTTTGTTGAAGACGGCTATTCCTCTTCGTTACTTCCCATCGCTGCGGCGATTGCCGCTCGGACGAAGAAAATTCGCATCGGTACATTCGTACTTTTACTACCGTTGCATAATGCCCTCCGTGTCGCCGAAGATGCAGCGACGGTTGATATTATTTCTAACGGTCGTCTCGATTTAGGGCTCGGTCAAGGGTACCGGGTCGATGAATTCTCAGGGTTTCACATCCCACGCAAAGAACGTGGTAGTCGACTTGAAGAGGGAGTTGAGGTGATTCGGCGGGCCTGGACTGAGAAAAACTGGTCGCTCGACGGGAAATACAATCAGCTCAAAAACATTACTGTCATTCCTAATGTGGTACAAAAACCTCATCCGCCGATTTGGCTTGCCGCACGTGGACCGAAGTCCATCGCTCGTGCGGCTCGTAACGGCTATCATTTGATGGGAACCGGTGGCGCTGACCAACAGCAAATGTATGATGCTGCGCTGCAGGAAAATGGCAAGCCGGTCGACGATTTTCATGTCGCGCAGCTCCGGACCGTTTTTGTTGCTACGCGACGCGAAAAAGCGTGGGATGATGCCGAGGAAGGGGTCCATCATATGCTGAGTTGCTACGGCAAGTGGTTTACCGAGGCCAATGATCTCCCCGGTGATACGGCCTACGGCATGGACCTGCCACGCCTGGGAAAATTGCGCGAGAGTGATACAGCACAACTGTTCGGTGAACCGTTGATCATTGGTACCCCAGACGATGCTATTCGTATGATCGAAGATTATCAGCAGCGCACGCGTGTGACCCATCTGGTAATGGCAATGCCATTACCAGGCGTTGATCCACGAAAAGTACAGAAAAGTATGGAGTTGTTTGCCAAAGAAGTGATGCCGTATTTTCGTAAGAAAGCGCGAAAGAAAGTAGCCAGTACACAGTAGTCAATAGCGAAAGACTATTGTTCCCTCGTCACGATTACGATCAACAGGGAGGTCTTCTGTGAAATTCAATCTTTTTATCTTACCCACAATTCCAGGTACCTTCGAAGAGCGAGAACGTCTTCGTCCTATAGGTCGCAACAACGAGAAATATCAGCAAATGTTGCAAGAAGTCCGCGACCTGGCACAAATGGCTGAAGACCTGGGCTTTGATGCGATGTCGACGACCGAGCATCATTTTCATTCTGAAGGTTATGAAGCATCGGTTGCCCCATTGATGCTGTACACCGACTTAGCCGCGCGGACCAAGAAAATTAAGTTTGCGTCGCTGGGATTGGTGTTGCCCACCTGGGACCCGATTCGTGTCGCTGAAGAGATCGCTGTCCTCGACCACCTGACCAAAGGCCGGTTCATCGCCGGTTTTGCGCGTGGGTATCAAGATCGATGGACAAACATCCTTGGGCAGCATTATCACGTGACTGGTGCGCCGATGGACGGGTCGGAAGTCGATGCCCATAACCGCGCGGTCTTTGAAGAAGTATTTAAGATCGTCAAGATGGCATGGACACAAGAATCCATTCGGTTCCAAAGCAAATACTACGAAGTCCCTGCGCCATACGAGCAGGGAATTCGTCGCTGGCCAGTCGCCAAGAACTGGACTGCTAAATATGGCGCTCAGGGAGAAGTTGACGATGAAGGAGCGGTACAACGAATTTGTGTCATTCCTAAACCCTATACCTTGCCACACCCACCGATCTGGCAACCCTTCTCTGTGAGTGAAAAAACTATTCGTTGGTGCGCGACCGAGAATATCGTTCCGTGGATACTCGTAGCCCATCCTCCGTCTTTCCGACAGCTCTGCGAAGCCTATAAAGATGAAGCCGCCAAAGCTGGGCGGACGTTAGAACTCGGGCAAAGCGTCGGTGCGTTCCGGTCCGTACATCTTGGCCAGTCCTACACTGAGGCCTACTCACTAGGAGCGCAGGCGCAAGGAGCGGGGTTCATCGAATACTTTTCTGGCTTTGGGTTCTTTGAGGCGTACCGTTTCCCTGGGGAAACCACGCCGGTCCCCCATACGTTTGAACGTATGGTTGAGGCCAAATATGCGTTGGTCGGAACGATCGACGATGTGAAGCGTGAAGTCGAAGCACTGCAGAAAAATTCCAACGTGGAGTGGTTCGGTTGGTATTTCGACCAAGGCTTGCTACCGTGGGATGAAGCGAAACGACAGATTGAAGTGTTTGGCAAGCACGTCATTCCGGCGTTTAAGTGATCGCCTGAAAGAACTGACAAAGGGGTGGAATTCCCCTTTGTCTACGTTACGGGTGTCCGAGGGGCGGACAAAGAGAGAGAACTTTTCCCGGTGGGGAAAAATAATCGCGAATGAAAATTCTTATCACTGGAGCGGGTGGGCAACTGGGACAGGTGCTTTCTCAGGCACTGGCGAGCCACGAGGTGCATGCACTTCTTCATGCGCACTTGGACATTACGAAACTTCCTGCCGTGCGGACGGTAATCGAGACTATTGAGCCTCACCTCATCATCAATACTGCTGCCTATAACAATGTCGATGGTGCAGAGGCTGACCCAGAGGCAGCATATCGTGGGAATGCCTTAGGGCCTCGGAATCTTGCACTTGTTTCGGCTGCCCATGGCGTACCACTGCTACATGTTTCAACGGATTATGTGTTTTCTGGTACCGGGAAACGGCCCTATCATGAGTTTGATCGAACCGACCCGCAATCTGTCTATGGCGAGAGTAAATTAGCTGGAGAGCAGGCAGTGAAGGAACTGAATGCTCGTCACTTCATTGTTCGTACGGCGTGGCTCTATCATATTGTCGGTAAGAACTTTCCTACGACTATGATTGCGCTTGCGCGTCAACAGTCGGCAGTACGAGTAGTCAATGATCAGCGGGGATCGCCGACCTATGTGCCGCATTTGGTTGACGCACTAATAATGTTGTGCCAGACAAATGCCTACGGAACCTATCATCTTGTCGGACAGGGAGCTGCAACCCGGTATGAGTTGACCTGTCGGTTATATCATCAGTTGAATGTGGAGACGCCGGTCCAGCCAGTCGCGACGGCTGAATTTCCTCGTGCTGCCACGCGCCCAGCGTATTCAGTACTCACTACTTTGCAGGATCCACAGCTCCTGCTTCCTCCCTGGGAAGACGGAGTCGTCCAGTTTGCAGCGGCCATTCAGCGGCGTTCTCACAGTTAGCCCTCTATTATTTTTGGTAGTATTGGCCATGCATTGTACAATCTCACAGAGTTGAGTGTCGCACTATTTGTCGGTATGTCTCTTTGTGAGGTTGCTGGTGAGAGAAATTTCTGTCACAATCGGGCACTATTTTTATCAGAAGGAGTATTGGTATTATGCCACGAGCGAAAAGATCTCGGTCCGCGTTCAATGTTCTCAAGAAGCAGGCCAACAAAGTGTTGGGTTCACTCCGGCGGGAAATCGCGCAGAAAGAGAAAGAGCTATCCTCGTTACGACAGGATGCCCAACGGCTACAGTCGGTTGTCAATGGCAAAGCCAGTGCTGCGGTTGCGGGTCCAGTACGCCAACGGCTTGATTGGAACCTGATTCTGAAAGAACTGCCAGGTACCTTCTCCTCTCATGAAGTCGGCGTGAAATCGGGAAAGCCCATGGAGCAAGTCTATGCTGGGTTGAACCGTTGGATCAAAGATCGTAAGGTGCGTAAAGCCAAGCAGGGAGGGTATGAAAAAATGGGCGCGGCTGCTCGCTAGACCCGTAGCGATTGCTACCAATGAGCAGGATTGCCGCCTAGAAACAGTATGCGGAAGCTTTTGTACTACTGGTTTCAGAAGCGGACTATTCTGCGCGCAGTGAAAGTTGCTGCCATTGTCGGCCCTATTCTTACTCTCATTAACCAGTACGACGTTCTCTTGCGTGGCGACTATTCTATCCGTGTGCTTAGCAAGATTGTGTTGACCTTTCTCGTGCCGTACTGCGTATCTTCTTTCTCTTCGGCTCGCGCAGAGGTCGAGCGAGAAGTAGATCGACAGCTAGAGACAAGGGCATGACCCGCTCACGTGGAGAATTGCCGGTACCTGCTCCCGACCCAGTGCGCGGAGGACAGTTTCAGCGTGAGTTGGGGTTACTCGACGCCAGCGCGATTGTTGCTGGTTCGATGATCGGTTCGGGCATCTTTATTGTCTCGGCCGATGTGGCGCGGACCGTCGGGTCGCCGACGTGGCTCCTCTGGGTGTGGGGGCTCACGGCGATTGTGACGATTCTCGGTGCGCTCTCGTATGGTGAACTGGCAGCGATGATGCCGCGTGCTGGTGGTCAATACGTCTACCTCCGGGAAGCCTATTCACCGCTCCTTGGTTTTCTGTATGGCTGGACCCTGTTTCTGGTCATTCAAACGGGAACCATTGCTGCGGTTGCGGTTGCATTTGCAAAGTTTCTCGGGGTTCTCATTCCATGGATATCAGCGCAGCACAATGTCGGGCAGATTGGCGGTGTCTCTTTGTCGTCCCAGAGGTTCGTCGCCATTGCGGTCATTGCCCTGCTGACGTGGTCGAACAGCCGTGGACTACGCGAAGGGAAACTCATCCAAAATGCATTTACCTCAGCGAAGATCCTTGTCCTGATTCTCCTCATTGTGCTGGGCCTTGTGGTTGCGCGCGATACGACAGCAGTACAGGCAAACTTTGTCACATCGTCACAGGATGCACCACTCACGCTAGGCTTTCTGATGCTTGTCGGCGGTGCGATGGTTGGGCCGCTGTTCTCCTCGGATGCCTGGAATAATGTGACCTTCACTTCTAGTGAAGTCAAAAATCCTCACCGGACGTTGCCACTCAGCTTACTCGGCGGTACTGTTGTTGTGATGGTACTCTACCTCCTGACGAATGCTGCATATCTCTGTTTGTTACCGCTTGAAGGGGTAGGGACAGGGACGACAGTGACGGAACGCGGGATTCAATATGCGGCTGAAGATCGAGTCGCGACGGCAGCCGCATCGGTGCTGTTCGGTCCTAGTGCTGTGGCGATTATGGCGGTCGCAATCATGGTGAGCACCTTTGGTTGCCTCAACGGCTTGATCTTGGCAGGACCGCGCTTGTACTACGCGATGGCGCAAGACCGCCTCTTTTTTGCCCGTACTGGACATCTCAACAGTGCGGGAGTTCCGGCTGGAGGGCTGTGGTTACAGATGCTCTGGGCTTCGCTCCTGACTCTTTCAGGAACCTATGGTGATTTGCTCGACTACGTCGTGTTCGCTGCATTGTTATTTTACGTGCTTACAGTTATCGGACTTTTTGTTCTACGGGTGAAGCTCCCTGATGCGGAACGACCTTACCGGGTGTACGGGTATCCGTGGGTTCCTGGACTATATGTCGTCGGGGCCTCGATAATCATGATTAACTTGCTGTTCGTGAAGCCAGCGTATACGTGGCCGGGGCTCCTCATTGTTTTGAGTGGCGTTCCGGTCTATTTTTTCTGGCAACGTGCCATGAAATAAACGAAAAAAGCGACCATCGCCGACTATAGAGCCGTTGTGTTTGTCCCGATACCGTATCGCAAGACAAAACAAGGCAACAGCGATGGAATTGCATTACCCGACAGACTTTTTTTCTTTTTCTTCTTATATGCCAACAACGCCGTCAACTCGTGGAGTATGGGGTGCGATTGCCCGACATACCGACTTGAGTGCTTTCGCTCAGGGACTGGTGGCTGAACTGGAAAGCGGCTTATCGTTGTTGCAACAACTACCAGCCGCGATCACCTTCTTTGGTGGCGCGCGCATTCGCGTTGATGATCCCTATTATCGTGCGGCAGAGCGTATGGGGGAACTCCTGGCAACGACTGGGATTCCGCCTCGTACTGGAGCAGGGCCAGGGATTATGACCGCGGTTCCCGATGGGTTCCATAAGAAATTGCGTGCCGATGGGGTGTGGGATGGCAACAGCCACAATCGTGACGAAGTACTGGACGAACGCCAGAACCGGCCACAAGCATTGACCCAAGGCTTCAACATTCAGCTGCCATTTGAACAATCGATCAACCCGGCGATCGATGTCTCACTAGAACTGGCGCATTTTCCGACACGAAAACTGATGCTGTACGCCAATACCTTGGGAATCGTTATTTTCCCGGGTGGCTTTGGCACGCTCGATGAGCTGTTTGAAGTGTGGCGACTCAAGAGTGCCGGTCGCCTGAATCATCCGTTCGTCCTTTTTGGTCGGGAGTTCTGGGGACCTTTGGCTGACGCATTACAACGAAGCACGTTGGGGGCTGGTCGCGAAACCGTTCCTCAAGATGCTTTTGCGCTAGTGAATCTGTGCAGTGAACCAGAAGAAACCTTGCGCGCTCTTTCAACTGACAGCCCACAGACTGACAATGAGGAGCCGCTTGAACAACTTGGTCGTCGTGTTGCCCATGAAATTGTCGAAGGTCTCGAATATCTTGAACAACTCACACCAGCAGTGACGGTACTGGGCGGTTCACGGTTAAGAGCAGATGACCTGACCGTTGTTGCCTGTGAAGAGATTGCACGCCGGTTAGCGATCGCTGGCGTTCCCACTCGTGCTGGAGGTCCTGGGGCGTTGTCTGTGGCCTTAGCTCGTGGCGGTCATCGTGGTGCTGAATATCTCCCGCAACAAGCGTTTGGCATGCGCCGACGTGATGCTCGTAACCTCTACGGTGCGGATCGGGTGCACCTGGTGAATGATCGTCTCACACACAAGGTGTTACTTACCGAAGGCTCGTTGGCGATTCTCGCGTTGCCAGGTGGGCTGGGCACGCTCGATGAGCTGTGCAGTGTCTTGTGTCAATTGCAAACCGGAAAAATTGCCCCACGCCCAATCGTCTTGTTTGGCACCGACTTTTGGCAGCCGTTGTGGTCAGCGCTGCGTACGCAAATGCTTGACGGACAACGGCAAACCGTGAGTGCAGAGGATCTACAATTGGTGACGATCACTGACGATCCCGCCCATGCGGCTGAGTTGTGTTTAGCTGCAGTGGTACCTCACTAAGAGACGTGAACGAAAGGCTGCCATGAGTGTTGCCTATTTCATAGTCTTGGACAATGAGAATCCAGGCTTCGATACGTTCGTGAACGGGAAAAGTTTGGCAAAGGAAGCTCAGAGCCTGAGCGCAATCTGTGAACGGCTTGGGCTTCCGAGGTTTGACGACTTTCTCAGTGTCGATCCTGGTGAGTGGGATGAGGAAGGAGCGGATGATCCTGGAGCGTTTTCTCACTCTTGGTATAGCGCTGATGAAGGGCTTTCCCTCGTCACTGCCCTTCGTGACTACATCACCCAGCATCCCACTACGGTGAAGAAGGCCAAAAGTGTGTTGGCTGATCTTTCTGAATACGTCGAGGTGTTTGCCGCTGCCAAGAAAATTGGCGCCAAATGGCATCTGGAAATCGACTTGTAATTCTCCTTCTCTGCTCGTTTACTTGTAGCAGGAGCTATCGAATGTAGCGTGTGCTGTGCGCACGAGCGCGGTTACACTATTCCTTACTTCTGCCGTACGCCTTGAGCTTGTCGAAGGGCGGTCTGTACTACCGGCATCTCCATTGCGAATAGGATTCTTGTATAGGCATAGTCAGTTCGCCTTCACAAGCGACTTGCCGAATACGATCGGTTTATCGCCAACCGCACCAAAAAACGAGCACTGATCTTGGCTACAGTTTGGAATGTTTAGATTGCCGTTGTCGCGGGCCCATAATGCTGAGGTCGTACGAAAAATGCCGATGCGTGGCCAGCCGGTACTAAGCGACGTCTGATTCGTTCCCGTCCAATCCCCGACTATAGGAAGATCTCCCAAATTCCCTGCCGCCATTGGGATTGTATAGTCCCAGGAGAAGATTGTGCCGTTAACGGGGAGGCTGCTGGGGTTTACGTTGCTGAGATAAAAGACATCGGAGCTGGCGAGTAATCCACGACGAAAGAGCCCAATAGTCACAATCCCATCATTCTCCCAGTCCCCGGCGATAGGGATATCACCGGCTTGAAACATCCCGGAGGCGAGCGAGAAGCAATAGTCAATACCACAAGGCTCGACCACCTGATTGCCACTGTCGAGGTACCAAGCGCCAGTCGAAGGACGGAAGACCCCGACTTAACTGGTCGCATTACTCGTACCGTTGCCTTGCCACTTGCCCGCCACAGGTTGGTAGCCGAACGAAGGAGGCGCGGTGACTATTGGAGGAAGAGATGAAGGGGGGTTGTTCGTGTTACTCAACAAGAAGAAGTTGGGGTTTGTCGTGGGGCGATAAACCCCAACAGTGAACTCGTTGCTGGGTTTGTTGTTCGCCGTGGCGTTATCCCAATCGCCAGTGATAGGCAGGTCAGAGTTCCCTAGACCGTAGGCGAAGCACGGATCGAAAATAGGAGAGGGGTCGCCGGAGACACAGGGAACCGGCCCGTCATATTTGCCGTTGCCATTGTCCATAATCCAGCCGGCGGAGTTAGGCTTGAACACGCCGATGGTGTTGTCTTTCACTGTTTGTGTTCCATACCAGTCGTCGAACCTGAGAAAAGTTCTGATTGCTGTGACATCCGTTCCGTAAATTTGATCTTGGAAACAAAGAAGACTGCCATCCGTCTGTGGGATGCCTCGGCAGGCATTCTCCATTCCCACTAATCGTTGGTTAGGACTAAGGTCGAAAACCGGTGATCCACTATCACCGGACTGAACTGTGAAGTCCGAATTTAGGATTCGATACCGAATTTGATTGTTCAAATTTGCACGGTTATTGTTACATACTTTGACATAATCGAACGTTGTTCCAACTTCCTCGACGCGAAGTCTGAAATCATGAGGTGGACCCAGTATAGTTCGCATATCAACTTCTACTCCGATTGCGACAGGAATAGTAATTCCAGAAAACGGTATTGATCCACTTGGGCCTGAGTTTACTCGTTGATCTGCTGAGAGTGAACCGTTGTATTCGGTAAAGTCCGAATCCATGAATGCCGCTGCGACATCTGCAGCATAGAAATTGGTACCAAGAGGTGTCCACCGTTGGATGAACCCTACATTTGCATTGATTCCACCCGATGGCGACTGAAACATTGATGCCTGCCCCTGACTATTATCGTGTGGACACTGATTGAGAGGGATACCGCCACTACACGGAGGTGTTTCCGTACACCTTCCGAGAATATGAGCTGGGAAGACTAACCAGGGCTTTCCGTCCGCTAGAACAATACCCGTTAGTGTAGCAACGGTACCACCGGAATTATCAACAGCAGCTACGGCACCATGTAAGGGCCGAATCTGCGTATTGAAGGTATGGCCGTTCGTTCCTCTTTCGCCAACCGGAACAGGGCGTGGGATGACTCGGAGCCCTTCAATCTGCTGGGGAAGCACCGCAGGGTTGGTTGTGTAGACGTTGATTCCCTCTGCTCCCAATCCCACACCTTCAACGCCGGGTAGGTCGCTGAGTTTCTCAACGTTGCGGTAGTGGATTTCAAGTGCCTTCTCATACGGAACCCCGGCAATCGGTGGAGACCATAGATTTGGAATTCGCTCTGGCTTTTGCGGATCAACGCAAAAGCGCCACTTATTATAGCCTTCTACTTCTTCGAACCCTTGCGGGCAGGAATCTGCCTGTTCTTTTCCTCCGCCCGGTTTCATCACGATTACTCCTGGCGGAGGAGTGTTGAATTTGATCTTCGGTCCATTATCAGCAGGGAGGGAATCAAATGCACAGCGGACTGATCCAGATACGCCATGCATACCTTTGGGGCAGTCTGTACGAGGTGATACCTGTTCTTCCTTAGAGGGCTCAACGTGTTGAGGGGGGATAGGTGGTTGAGGGAGTGATAGTTTGGGCGGAGGCTGGTGTTGCCTTGACGGGAGGACTGAAAATATGGGTAGGCCCTCTATAGTAGAAGGCAGAACGGAGGGATTCGTCGTTGTGACAACAAGCCCGTTGGCAAAGATACCTATCCCTTCAACGCCTGGCAAACTGTACAGTTCTTGATGATGACGATCGACAATTTTGAGTGCTTCATCATAGGGAATTCCTGCAATCGGTTGGCCTGGCATTGCTGGAGGGAGCTGTCGTGGTGCATTTGTTTGTGGAGCCTGAGCCAATACCCGGAGAGATAAGGAGAAAACTACACTCAATGTGACGATTGATATTCGTACTCGCATAATAGTCCTCGCTCATTTGTTGTGGAAGTGATCTGCTCCGGTCTTCTATTCTTTTGGTAAATCGGTGATCTGCGGAATCACTGGAACGCCTTCGACATGAGGTGGTAACTTCTCTGGCTCTGAGGAGGAGATCCCCACGCCCTCATCAGAGAGATGGAGTGATGACACTCCGGGTATCTTCATTAGCTTCTCCCGGTTCCGTTCGACCACATTAGCTGCCTCGACACGAGGAATTCCGGCGATTGGGGGGAGCAGCATGCTGCTGGGTGGTAGTCCAGCATACTGTGGCGGCATGCAAAATACCCAGTCAAACATCGGTGCAACTTCATAGGTCGCTGGGCATTCGCGTTGAATAGATGTGCTCCCATTCATTGCTACCACTACGACGCCGGCGGGCGGCGGCAGAATGTAATGAGGCTGAACTTTAACGGGAAGCGCATCGAGGAAGGGGGGAATGGCTCGTAATGCATTGGGGAGTACCGCAGGTTTACGTCCGGTTTGATCAGTATGGACAAACACATCCACCAAGATCGTGTTGCCTGCTTCGATGCCCACGCCCATCACGCCGGGAATCGCTCGCAACCCCTGATGGCGTGCGAGCAGCGCTTCCTGTTGTTGACGAGAGAGTAATGGGGGTGGATAAGGATCGACTCCATTGGGTGGCGCAGCGGCGACGTCAGGCGCCGCCTCATGCGTATGCGGAAGAGCCTCGGTCGAATCAGAACCTATCGCACTGTGTGATTTTTTGGGGGGTAAAATAGCAGGCCCAAAGGCACGACGAGTGCGACGCCAAGCAGCACTGCACTGCGACCTGTCCCGGTTGAGTGTTTCCAGCTCCAGTGTTTCATACGTTCCCTCCTTTCACTCCCTCTATGGCGAGCTGTAATATAGGCGAGGAGATGGTGTCAAGGTTTTATCACGGGATTCCGTTACCCTGAAACTTTTTCTTGCTTGTGGCATTTACCTAAACATAATTGATTAGACAAGGGAGAAAAGATAGACCAAAATTGTACCAACACAGAGAGGAGGTAGGTGGGAAATCTGCGTAGCTCATAATACAGGTGAGGGAAGAATCGTAGGCAAGCCGATCGAGTCGAAACTTGTAAAGAGTAACAACATCCAAACGGCCAAACAAAACCCTAAGGAGGTCATATCATGAACGCATTTGGTAAAGGTCTAATGATTGCAAGCGCAGTGGCAACGTTGGTGACGAGTGGAGCACTCACCGCCCGTGCGGCAGATGATAAAGCCGGGAGTGACAAAGTCCATTGTTCTGGCATCAACGCGTGCAAAGGCCAAGGTGCTTGCAGTGGAGCTGGCCATAGCTGCAGTGGAAAGAATGCTTGTAAAGGCCAAGGTTGGGTAGAAACCAGTGCCAAAGAATGCACTGATAAGGGCGGTAAAGTTGTTGACGAGAAGAAGTAAATGACAAGAAGGACAGGCTTCGGCAACCAACCGAAGCCTGTTTTTTTCAGGAGTTGAACAATCATGGCTTGTGGCGTTCCCTATCTCGGTCATGGCATTGGCTTGCGCACGCAGCATTTCCCGCGGGTGTGGGATGGGACTGCGCGTGTCGACTGGTTCGAGGTGATTGCTGAGAACTTTATGCTGCGTGGTGGTCGTCCGCTGGCAGTATTAGAGAAAGCGCGGAATCTGGCGCCGGTCGTGCTGCATGGAGTGTCGCTGTCGCTTGGTTCGACTGATCCGCTCAACATGGCCTATTTATCTGACCTCAAAGCGTTGGCCGAGCGGTTTGAGCCGGCCTGGGTTTCTGATCACCTGTGTTGGGGAAGTATCGGCGGACATTATGCGCATGACTTGCTGCCTTTGCCCTATACCGAAGAAGCACTCAGGCACGTTGTCGAACGGGTTCAGCACGTCCAAGATTGCCTTGGACGACAGATTCTGGTCGAGAACGTGTCCAGCTATTTGACCTATACCCACTCGATGATGCCGGAATGGGAGTTTTTGTCGCAAGTCGCCCAGCGCGCGGACTGCGGTATTTTGCTTGATGTCAACAATGTCTATGTCAGTGCGATGAACCACGACTTCGATCCGTACCAATACGTACAGAATGTCCCGATCGATCGGGTTGGTCAGATGCATTTGGCTGGTCACAGTACCTATGAAACCTATTTGCTCGATACGCATGACGGTCCGGTGATTACTCCCGTCTGGGAGCTGTACCGCTTTGCGGTGCAACGGTTCGGTCGCATTTCCTCACTGATTGAGTGGGACGACAAGATTCCCGAGTTCGAGGAGGTATGTGCCGAAGCCGAGCGTGCCCGAGCGATAGAACATGCAGTGTGGGAGTCCGCCTATGCTCAATCTGCGTGAGTTGCAGTCTCGCTTCTTTTACGCGATTGCACGGCCTGTCGGTGCGGCTGACGAGGAGTGGCAGGGGTTTGACCCACTGTTGCTCCAGGAGATTCGCCCACAGGGGAAGCTGGGCGCTGAAGCACGGCTCGATATTTATGCGCAGATGTACTGTGCGCGCCTGCTGGATGCATTGACCGAAGACTTCCCCCGCATTGTTGCCATAGTAGGTGAGGAGCAGTTCCGTGAGATTGGCCGGGCCTACCTGCGGCGCTTTCCCTCCGCCCATCCCTCGTTACGCTATTTCAGTTCGCATTTTGCAGAGTTCGTATCTACACACCCAGTCGCGAAGACCTTGCCGTATCTTGAAGACCTCGCACGATTGGAGTATGCGCGCGTTGATGTGTTCGACGCACCAGACACTGAACCTCTCCGGTTAGAGGACTTGCAGACGATTCCAGCGGAGGCCTGGGCAACGCTTCGCTTACAGCTCATTCCTGCTCTGCTGATGTTAACCTGCGAGTGGCCGGTGCAAACGATCTGGAAGAATGAACAATTTACCCAGAGTGACGATATAGAACCTGCAGCGACCGTGCTCCGGGTGTGGCGTCATGAGTGTATTGTCTATCAAGCGAGTATGGACGTGGTCGAGCAGGCGGCACTAGCCGGTATTCGAGCAGGGGAACCATTTGCCGCTCTTTGCACCAAACTCGAACAGTTTGTGAACGCGCCAGAAGAAGCCTCAACACTGATTGGCAGTGTGTTGTTGCGCTGGATTGAAGACGGGATTCTTGCCCGTACCTACGACGTTTAACCCCTCTCGCAGATATACGCTTTCTGGGCCGTCGCCTGTACCAGGCGCACGAGCATGACACCGTCTCGGGAGAGGTTCGTGCGGTGCACGTCACTCCTCCGTATCCAACTCACCCAAGAGACCTCGTCGGGTGAAACCTTCGACCCCTCCTAGCATCAAAAGGGCAAATGATCACAAATAGGAGGAGCTGAATCATGGCAGAAATGGTGGCAAAGGTGGAAATGGCAGAAGTGAAGATGGAAAAACGTGGCCTGTCTGCAGGGCGCATCGTGCTCATTGCTGCAGCCGTGGGTGGATTGATTGTGCTTGGGCGACAAGGGGCAGATTACATCCCAGTCTTCGCTGAATGGGTTCAAGGGTTAGGCGTGTGGGGGCCGGTTGCGTTTATTGCTGGCTATGTGTTGGCTGCGGTGCTTTTCATTCCTGGCTCATTGTTGACGCTTGCGGGTGGTGCGATCTTCGGGCTCACTAATGGTGTGATGATCGTGTTTCTTGCGGCGGTGTTGGGTTCATCTGCCGCGTTTCTGGTATCGCGTTACGTCGCGCGCAATGCGATTGAACGTCGCCTTGCTGGCAATACGCGCTTTGCCGCGATTGATCGGGCGGTCGGAGAACAAGGGCAGAAGATTGTCTTCCTGTTACGTTTGTCACCGGTGTTTCCGTTCTCCTTATTGAACTATGGCCTAGGGCTGACAAAGGTTCGGTTTATCGATTACGTGACTGCGTCTGTCGGCATGCTGCCTGGAACCTTGCTGTATGTGTATTACGGTAAAGTGATTGGTGACGTTGCTGCGCTGGCTGGTGGCATGGCCCGAGAAAAGGGGACGGCGGATTACGCCATCCTTATTCTTGGCTTAGTAGCGACGATCGTTGTCACCACGATTGTGACGCGGATTGCTCGTCGGGCCCTCCAGGACGCGACAAAAGAGTAGATAAATCAAGGCCTTTGCCGCCCCAGTGGGTGAGTGTGGTAAGATGTAGGACATGGGGCGGCGGCAAAGAAAATTTTTCCTAAAGTTTATTCTCGATCTGCCGATAACACCGACCTGGGGATTTGGGTATTCTTGCACGTCGCGCTTTGGGGGGCGTATATGGACACTCGCACGTTTATGCAGCTTGATAATGCGACCGACTTTTCCTTTCGAGGGTCGCATAGTCGGAGAATGGAGCGGCAGACCATGACTGTACAAAGCCTGACGAACGCGCTTAGACAGACCACCGCGATGATCCTTGCCGGGGGGCAGGGGGAACGCCTTGCGCCGCTCACGCGTGACCGTGCGAAACCCGCAGTTCCCTTTGGTGGGAACTATCGCATCATCGACTTTACCTTGTCGAATTGCTTGAACTCCGGGTTACGCAAAATTCACATTTTGACACAATATAAATCGCGCTCATTGGATCGCCACATCAAACAGGCGTGGAATGTATTCACCAGTGAAATGGACGAATATATTGAGGTCTTGCCACCACAACAGCGCACGGATGAGCGATGGTATGAAGGGACGGCTGATGCAGTCTTTCAGAATATCTACACGTTGCAAATGGAGCAGCCGCAATACGTGATCGTGCTAGGTGGTGATCATGTTTACAAGATGGATTACAGCGAGATGCTCGCTGCCCACATCAACAGTAACGCCGTCCTTACGGTTGCCTGCACAGAAGTACCGAAAGGGGAGGCGAAACGCTTTGGGGTGATGGGAGTCGATACCAACTGGCGGATTCTGCGCTTTCAAGAGAAGCCCGAAGAGCCGGATTGTATTCCTGATAATCCAGAGTACACGCTTGCTTCGATGGGGATCTATATCTTCAATACCGAAACCCTGATTCGGGAACTCCTGACCAACGCGCGGCAAAATGAAAGTCACGACTTTGGCAAAGACATTATTCCGCGTATGGTGCGTGATGGAGAGCGCGTGTGTGCATTGCCCTTCCGCGATCGGAATAGTGGCGCGATCAAATACTGGCGTGATATTGGCACGATCGATAGCTACTACGATGCGCATATGGATCTCATCGCGGTCAGCCCAGTCTTCAACCTCTATGATGAAGAATGGCCGATTCGGACCTACCAGGTGCAAGCTCCACCGGCGAAGACGGTATTTCGTGGAGCAGAGCGCCAAGGTGAGGTGTTGGATTCGCTCGTGTGTAATGGTTGTATTATCAGCGGTGCTCGTGTCGAACATTCGATTCTGGGGCCGCGTGTGTTCGTCCACAGCTGGGCTCATGTCGAAGATAGTGTGGTGTTTGACGATGTTGAGATTGGACGCTACGCGAGAGTGCGTCATGCGATTATCGACAAAAATGTGAATATCTGTGCTGGGGCTGTGATTGGTTACGACCTGGAGCGTGATCGACAACGATTTACCGTCACCGATAATGGGATCGTGGTTATTCCGAAGGGGACGGTTATTGACGAAGTGTAGGATGCGATCGCTGACTTTACTTCCCGGGACTACCGCTTTCGCAGGAATGACGCCCCCCACTTGCCTCTCAGCATTCATCTGACTGACCACTAAATCGGACCCGCGAACATTCGTACAGTTGGGGTAGGGTGCGCACAGCGCACCCTACGGCATCAGTCGCAACTTAAGACGTCGGCAGTGTCAAATTCCCTCTCCCTCAGGGAGAGGGCTAGGGTGAGGGGATGAAAAAGAGTGGTTTGTACTGCTTGTCACCCTCATCCTGACCTTCTCCCTGAGGGAGAAGGGACCTATATCCGTAGCTAATAGGCTAAAAACACAAGGCTCTTCGCTTAAGTTGTGACCAGTGACGCTACGGTCTCTCCGGTGACAACCCAAAGTGTACCACTCTTGGGTGGTTTGATTTAGTCATCCTCTGCGAGCGTTTCTGGCGGACCTCCCCAGGGAAGGAAAACAGAGAAGGTTGAGCCACTGCCGAATTGACTGTCGACTGTCACGCTGCCGTCGAGTAAGTCAAGCAAACGTTTGACGATGTGGAGCCCGAGCCCGACACCGCCGCGTTGTGGTGTGTTGACGTCCGTGACCTGATAAAAGGGATCAAAAATATGAGGGAGCGCGTGTGCCCGAATGCCGATTCCGGTGTCACTCACTCCGATCTCGATTCCCTGATCGTTTTTCGTCACTTTTAATGATATGGTCCCAGCTTCAGTAAACTTCAGTGCATTGCTCAGTAAGTTCCGCAGCACCAAGCGCAACTTCCCCGGATCGGTACGCAATGGTGGAAGGGACGCAGCGACCGTACGGATATAGCGAACGCCGGGTTGCTGGCGAAGTTCGGGCATCTCGTCTTCCACCTGTTGGACAAGGAGGGGAAGACTCACCTCGCTCACCTCAAGCGGAAAGCGTCCATCCTCAAGTCGACGCAGATCAAGTACCAGCGAAATACGCTCAAGCAAGACGCGTCCGTTGTTTCTCAGGCGCACCAATACGTCACTCTGACCGCTACTCAGTTCACCAAATGTGTTCTCCAAAAGGAGGTCAGCATAGCCGAGGATGACATGTAGGGGGGTCCGGAGTTCATGACTCATCATGGCTAAAAATTCGCTCTTTACGCTATTGGCGACTTCCGCCCGTTCCTTTGCCTGTCGGAGCGCTTCCTCTGTTTGCTGGCGCTTCGCGACTTCGCGTTCAAGATCAGCGATCTTATCCTCTAACTTGCGTACGAGCGCTTCGTTGTACATTTTCAGATATTGCGGCTCTTGCAGGGACGTGTCCGGCGGTGGATGTAAATGGCCGCTCTGGTGCTGTCGGAGAACGTTCTCGATTTGCTGCATGAATTCTTCTGGCTCAATCGGTTTAATCAAGAATCGGGTCGCGCCAAGGCTGAGGGCTAGTTCTTCGTCTTCAGTGTCAGTATAGGTTGCCGTGTAGATCACGAGTGGAATTGAGCAGAGCCGGTCATCCGCACGCCAATGTCGACAGAGTGTGAATCCGTCCATGATTGGCATTAACACATCTGTGATGACCACATCTGGAGGCGTTTGCTGTGCTTTCGCCAGAGCCTCTTCCCCGTTAAGGGCCGACTCAACCGTATGTCCGTGCCCCCCAAGCAGGACATATAACTGGTAGATATTTTGCGGATTGTCGTCAACGACGAGGAAGCGGCTCATAGTGTGACCTTAGGTGTTAGGAGATGTTGTTGCACTTCGCTGATGAAGGTGTCGGGGTTAATGGGTTTCTCGATATACCCGGTGCAGCCGGCGGTCAGGATGCGCTCCCGATCGCCTGGCATCGCATATGACGTGATGGCGACAATCGGGATCGCGGTAAGGACAGGATTACTGCGAAGGGCTTCGGCGACGGTATAGCCGTCCATAATCGGCAATTGAATATCAAGCAGGATCAACGTGGGATTGACCTGTACCGCAAGGGCAATCCCTTCTTGACCGTCACGAGCGTGGACAACACGATAGCCGTGCTTTTCCAGCAGGAACGTGGTCAGATAGAGGTTCTGTTCGTTATCTTCAATGACTAAGATGGTGAGCGACATAAGGTTGTAGGTTTTCTGTTGGCTCAGTTATAGGGAGCGTGAACGTGAAGGTGCTGCCCATGCCCCACACACTGTCAACCCAAATTGTCCCGCCAAGTAATTCGACCAAGCGCTTGCAGATGGCCAGTCCGAGACCAGTTCCTTCGTGACGACGGGTCAGGCCGGTATCTAACTGACGAAACGTCTGAAAGAGTTTGTGGCGATCGTCATTTCTGATTCCGATGCCAGTGTCACTTACGCTCGTTTCAATCCAGCCAGGGATACGACGGCATTCCAGTCGTACCGTGCCAGTTTCGGTAAACTTTATCGCATTGTTGAGTAAATTGAGCAGAATCTGTTCGACGCGACGGCGATCACTCTCAATCAGATTGATATTCGCAGCGACCGCCGTCTGCAAAGCCAAGCCTTTTTGCTCAGCCAGGACACTTACGGTCTTGACGACCTTCTCGATTGCTTCTGGATAGGCGAACGATTTGGCATGAATTTCAATTTGGCCAGCTTCGATCTTGGAAATGTCGAGCACGTCATTAATCAGGCTGAGCAAATGTCGGGCGCTGGTTCGTACCATGTCAAGCTGTTTGCTCTGCTCACTGTTGAGCGGGCCAGCCAGTCCTTGCAGAATCACCCCAGTGAAGCCAATGATCGAGTTGAGAGGGGTACGTAATTCATGGGACATTGTCGCAAGGAACGCGGACTTGAGGCGATCGGCGGCTTCGGCTTGCTCTTTGGCAATCTGTAATTGCGCGGTTCGTGTCTTGACCCGCTGTTCGAGTTGGGCGTTCAGTTCACGAAGTCCCTCCTCGGCACGCTTACGTGTAGTGATGTCTCTGAGAAATCCGAGAGCCGCAGGTTTCCCTCGATACAAGAAGAAAATGGCAGAGGACTCAACATCGAGTAGCTCTCCTGTTAGGCGACGAAGTTTGATCTCGATCGGTTCTGCGGGGCGTTGTTCTTCAATGAGCGCATTCAGGCGTTCGCGGGTGACTCCACTGACTTCGGCGGGGATAAAGTCCCAAATGGACTTCCCAATGAGTGCGTCTGCATCCGGAAATCCGGCAAGTCTCGCACACGCAGGGTTGGCAAGCACCACACGGCCATCATGGTGGACGAGGATTGCCTCAGGACACGCTTCAAAGAGACTACGGTAGCGTTCCTCGCTTTCACGGACGATGGCTTGAATGCGCATGCGCTCGCTGATTTCTTCTTGTAGCGAGGCATTCGCGTCCATCAAGGCGACAGTGCGTTCCGCGACTCGCTGTTCCAGTTCCTCTGCATGACGTTGGATCTGCTCATTGTAAAGGCGGAGGTGTTCTTCGACTTTCATGCGTTCAGTAATGTCACGAAAGATGCCTTGAACACCGACGACATGGCCTGCTGCATCGCGGATCAAGCGAGCACGGGCCTCAACCGGCACGAGACTTCCGTCTCTACGGCGTAACTCTCCGGTAAAGGATGAAGGGACTCGTTCACCAGCCAGTACTTTACGCGTTCGCTCTTCCCCTTGGCGCCAAAACTCCGGCGTTGCAAACTCTCGATAGGTATGTCCCATCATTTCCTGTACTGACCAGCCGAGCATTTCCGCCAATCCCCGATTGACACTCGTGAGCGTGCCATCCAGGGTAAATGACACAATGCCATCATTGGCATTATCAACCAAACTGCGATAGTGCGCTTCACTCTGATGTAACTGCGTGAGAGTGGCTTCGAGCGCAGTTCTCTGACCACGCTCTTGCTGACGCAGCCATTCAAGCTCTTGAACGTTACGGCGACGAACGAGGTGGATGAGGATAGCGAGAACTGAAGCTGCAACGATAACTAGCGCTTCGTGGCTCCACAGGATGGTAGGGAACAGGACCGCTGCCGCAACGACCCAGCTTGTGACAATGGCGAACAGTGTACCGAGGAGCCAGCGCGCGGATAAAAATAAACCTCCAGTGCCGATGACACACAGGACAATATCGATGGTGTATCTTGTGTTCTGCAGGACGAAAAAGCGGAGGAGGACATTTCCTACCACAACGGCGACAATGCTTGCCCCGCAAACGTGACTCCATTCCTGCGGTATCGGCCACCGGTGGATTACGTACGGCAGTGCAAGAAGGAAAATAATGGTCCCGAATGCGACACTACCAAGAAGCAAGGATTGGGGTTCGAAGAGAGCGAAGGTGTGACTGACTGCGACTAATGCGTAGACTCCAGCAAGAGAAAAGCAAATGGGAGAAAGACTTTGCGCTACCAGACGATCGCAGGCTCTGCGCAAATCAGCTCCGGAAACGTGAACGGAGACGGTTTCCTCTTGAGAAACGTTGTACGATCCTACCGTCCTCATTGTTCGAGCATCCGTCCCCTGACCCTGTGGTGACCGATAACCTCACACACCCGGTTTCCTCCTCATCCGTTCCCTCATTATGAAAAACCAAAAGTGGGGAAGAGTGGGAAAGGGGCCAAAAAAACGCTTCAATAATATCGTATTTTGGGTCAGATTGTCACTTACGCGAAAGTCTGTATTTGTTGCATACTCTTGCTCAAGCCCTCGACATAAACCTCTGTAGCAGAGAGCATGAGAAGCGAGATTTACGAGTCCTTTGGTGCTTCGCTGTCCTTCCCGGCTGTTTTGATGACGTTCATGGCCATGGCCATCATCGAACCGATATCAGAGACGCTCGCTGGCAAAATCATCGTATTGTTGGTCTTGGCGAGCTCCCCGAACTTTGTGATGTATTGTTCAGCCACCCGAAGCTGAACTGCCTCCTGGCCTCCAGGCATCCGGATCGCATCTGCGACTTTACGAATCCCTTCGGCAGTGGCACTGGCGATCGAAAGAATCGCAGCCGCTTCGCCTTCAGCCTCATTCATTTCTTGTTGCTTCTTGGCTTCCGACGCTTTGATGACTTGTTGTTTTTGACCCTCGGCCGAGTTAATCGCAGCGTCACGCTCACCTTCTGAGGTCAAAATTAACGCCCGCTTCTCACGCTCGGCGCGCATTTGTTTTTCCATCGCAGCCAACACGTCGGCTGGCGGAGTAATGTTCTTAATTTCATAGCGGAGGACTTTAATGCCCCACGGTTCAGTGGCTTTGTCGAGTTCATTCACGACATTGGTGTTGATCTGGGTCCGCTCTTCAAAGGTGCGGTCGAGTTCAATCCTACCGATCTCGCTTCGCAGCGTCGTTTGGGCGAGTTGGGTAATCGCAAAGACGTAATCTGCCACTCCATAGGAAGCACGCTCTGGATTCATGATCTTAAAGTATAACACTCCGTCGACTTGTACTTGGACGTTATCGCGCGTGATGCAGACCTGCGGCGGGATATCGAGCGCGGTTTCTTTGAGAGAATGGCGATAGCGTACGGTATCAACAAACGGGACAAGGATATGGAAGCCGGCGCTGAGTGTTCCTGAGTATCGTCCTAAGCGTTCGACGACGTAGGCACTCTGTTGCGGAACGACAATGGCGAGTTTCGTGAGCACGAACCAGACGAGAAGGGCGAGGACAATAACAAGCAGTAATGTTCCATCCATGCGCGTGTTTCCTTCTTGTTAAAGGGTGTTCAGGATCAGGGTGAGCCCATTGACTTGTTGGACACGGTACCGCTGTCCTTTGGTCAGGGGCAGTGGGCTACCATTTTGTACATTCCATACAGTGCCGTGCAGTTCAGCTTTCCCGAACGCACCTGCAGGAAGGTCTTCATGAAGGAGTGCCAGTTCTCCGACGAGACTATCTACTGCGTATGGGAGATTTCGTTGGCCACCAAGCGCAGACAGGAGGCGTTTGCGGAACACGACGAGGGAGACCACTGACAGCACCGAGAACAACAACCATTGCCACCACAGTGGTCCACTCAGACCAACTCCTGCCAGCAGAGCAACGAGAAATGCACTGACAGAAAAGAATGCCGCGTAGAAACCGCCAGGCGTCGCGGCTTCGACAAACGCGAGCAGCAGACCAAAGATGGCCCAGTGCCACCATTCCATAGGGTGAGCTTATAGTCCGGCTACGCAACCTTTATGCGTGATTTGAGAATAGCCTGCACAAGGTCCTCGGGGACATCTGAGGGAATTGGTTCACTTGAGGAAACCTCTACCGCCTTACCGATCCGAGTCGTTGCTTGATACTGCTGCAAGTATTTCACACAATCGGGACATTTTGCTAGGTGCTCGTCAAACGTCGCGCGCTCTACGGGAGAGAGGTCATTATCAATATAGCACCAGAGAAACTCGACAAACTCACGACAGGTCATAATAGATCCTTTGCTGATAACCCTGAATGCTGTGGTAAAAACTCAGGTATATTGCAAAATTATACAGCATTTTCCTGAAAATGTGGGTCAAGTAAAGTACGGAGAGCCTGCCGAGCCCGGTGCAGGCGAATCTTAATTGCGTTTGGACTGATGCCGATCAACTGTGCCGCTTCCTCGGTGTCGAGTTCTTCAATGTCACGCAGCAAAAGGACTGTTCGGTATGTCTCAGGGAGCCGGTCGATGCACTCGCGTACCAACGCGCGAGTTTCGCGTTGCTGCAATAGTCCTTCCGGTTCTTTCCACGGTTTGGTGGGATTGCCACGATGGCCATCCTCACGGTGGCCATCTTCGATGTACTTTGGTAGCAGATCGTCAAGCGAATCTTCGGGGTGGCGCCGACGGGTCCGCAGTTTCATTAACGCGGCATTCACAGCGATGCGATGAAGCCAGGTCGACAGAAGAGAGCCTTCTTCGAATGTATGCAGCGCGCGAAAGGCGGAGATAAACGCATCTTGTAAGGCATCTTTGGCATCTTCTTCATTGCGGAGCAGTCGTCGCGTGACCGCCAGCAGGCGACCACTATAGCTACGAACCAGGGTTTCATAGGCAGCCGAATCTCCAGCACGGAGGCGGCTGAGCAGCGCGGTGTCTTCCCCTGCAGTTGCGGACTGTTTGTGAATAGGAGGTTCAGTCTTCACAGCCCGGACGTTAGCATAGACGTATCAGTTTCGTCTATTGCCGGTCTCTCTCGACTGGAGCACTCTGCGCTCGAGCGCTGAGGATCGCGTGCACTAATTCTTCTGGAACCTCAGCGGGGACCGCGTCCTCTGGGTCGGCATACGCAAGGTGACTTGCTAACACGGTCGTTTGATAACTGCTTAGATATTGTGAACACTCAGGACAATCGGCGAGATGGTACGCGAAGGCGTGGGATTCATTCTGGGACAGGGTGCCTGCCAAATAATCGGCGATGAAGTTGATAAATTCACGACAAGTCAACATGGGTAATTCAATTGAAAAAGAAGAATGAGAAATGAAGAAACGCAGGGGAGGACATTTGCTCTTCACTTTTCACTGTACCTTCTCCATCTTTCATCACTGTTGTTTACTGACCATGAAGTGCGAGCTCAACTACTTTTCTTTTAGAGTCGGTCTGAGGAAGTCCTCTGAGAGTGTCATTGCGAACGGCACGAAGCAATCGTTGTCTCCTTAGCTGCTGATGCTGAGACTGCTTCGTCACCTCTGGCTCTTCGCAATGACAGCTTGTGCTTACTTCTCAGGCAACCTTTTAGCGTGTCCATGCTAGCCAGCGATGAAAAATATTCTTGACGAGTGGAGTAAGGCGGGTGCGATTGTACGCGTCGCCAACCTTACGGATCGCTTCTGCCTGGGTCGGATACGGATGGATGACTGAGGCGAGGGTTGAGAGGCCCACCTTGCCCACCATCGCCAGTGTAAGTTCGCTAATCATGTCTCCTGCATGGCGGGCAACAATCGTTGCACCAAGAATCTGATCGGTGCCTTTTTTGACGTGGACCTTTACGAAACCATCTTCTTCACCGTCGGCAATGGCACGATCAACTTGACTCATGGCAATCGTGAAGGTGTTCAGTTCTATGCCTTTTTCTTGCGCATCACGTTCGTAGAGGCCGACGTGCGCAATTTCTGGATCAGTGTAGGTGCACCAGGGCATGGTCAAAGCACTGAGTTTCTTTTTGCCATGAAACAGGGTGTTCTGAATCACAATCCGTGCGGCGAAATCGGCAGCGTGGGTAAATTTCCAGTCCATGCAAATGTCACCGGCAGCATAAATCCGCGGATTCGTGGTTTGTAAGCGATCGTTGACTTTGACGCCGCGTTTCCTGTCGTACTCCACCCCGACAGTTTCAAGATTTAACCCGTCCACGTTCGGTGCACGTCCTGCACCAACAAGAACTTCATCGACAGTAATGGAATCCGCCTTTCCTTGCGAGGTGAAGTGGAAGACTTTGCCATTTGCCGTACGTTCGACGTGAACGATTTCAGAATCGAGAACGAGCTGGATGCCTTCTCGCAGAAATGTCTGTTGCACGATCTCGGCAGCGTCGGCATCCTCGCGATTGAGAATGTGACCGGCATTGTGGAACAGTACGACATCAGAACCCAAGCGACGAAACGCCTGCGCGAGTTCACACCCAATGGGTCCACCACCGATGACCGCCAGGCGACGCGGACATTCGGTGAGTGAAAAGACGGTTTCGTTGGTTAAGAATCCCGCTGCGGCTAACCCTGAGATCGACGGATTTACCGCGCGCGCACCGCTCGCGATAACGGCACGCTTAAAGCGCAAAGTTTTGCCCGCGACTTCAATGGTATCAGGACCGGTAAAGTGGCCGTCGCCGAGAAAGACGTCGACCCCGAGTTCTTTATGAAAGCGATGCGCGGAATCATGATGGCTAATCCCAGCGCGTAACCGTCGCATCCGTTCCATGACTGCCGCAAAGTCGACTTCTACCTCTCCTTTGACGCGTACGCCAAACCGTTCGGCGTCACGGATATCGCTGACAACCCGCGAAGAGCGAATGACGGCTTTGGATGGTACGCAACCGACATTCAAGCAATCGCCACCCATAAGGTGACGTTCAATTAACGCGACTTTGGCGCCGAGACCGGCTGCGCCAGCAGCGGTGACCAGCCCAGCCGTGCCCGCACCAATAACTACCAGGTTGTACCGTGGCGCAGGTTCCGGATTGGTCCAGTCAGTAGGGTGGACATTGGCGATGAGCTGCGCATTGTGTGCGTCGTTCGGTAAGACTTCCGGGTGCGAGCCCTTGGCCTTGGTTGGTTGCCAATCATCGGCAAGGCTGTTATCGAGTGGAGTGACTGGGGTTTTCATACGCGCTTGTTGTTGGAGCTGATTCATAGCCGACCTCCTGGTGCAATGGTAGAGGGGCACTGTTCTCTCTCGTGGTACTCTGATGCTGCACTGACACAAGAGGTTGCACCGCCTGCCAGGAGGAAACTGCTCGGCAATCGAGTGGATGCCTTGGCTAGACTCCGCACCTGAGACCCGATACAGGGTGGAAGAATGAGGTGATGGATATGAATGTGTTAGAAGAAGGCACAACATTAACGTTGGATTTTGCTAAGCTGCAAAAAGTAGCTGAGACCAAGCAAGCTGTGGTTCCGGCCGTGCTGCAGCACGCCGACACGAAAGAAGTGCTTTTCATTGGCTATGTTAACCAATTTGCGTTGCAAGAAACACAAAAGACTCGACGGGCCGTGTTGTGGTCGACGTCTCGTAACGAACTCTGGCGCAAAGGGGAAACGTCGGGAGACGTCCTCGACCTTGTCGAAATTCGTGTGAACTGCGAACAGAACTCATTGCTCTACATCGTACGCCCGCGCAAAGGTGGGGTGTGTCACACTAAAGATGCCTCCGGACAAACACGCGTCGGGTGTTATTATCGTCGTACGAGTGGGGCTGGGGGAGAGTTGGAGTTCGTGTGAGGCGCGTCGCTCAGTTCACGCAAGGTGGGGCATGATGAAACCGTACTTTCAAAATCAATGGCCTAGGATACTCACCGTCCGGGCCAGCGCGAGGTGAGAACTGCAGACCGAATTCCACGAGATGCTCCTCGGGCAGACGATACACTCTCCCGCCTTCAATTCTCTTGCAATGTAATCGCACCACTGGGGCAGATGTCCGCCACGTCTTCCGCGGCCTCACGGAGTTCTTTCCCAATCGTTTCAACAATCACTCGTGGTGTGCCGTCTGCGTCGGCTGTGATCAATTCAGCATGCAGGTAGGCGCATTGCCCTGACTTCCGACACTTTTGATAGTTGATCACGAGCCGCATTTCACCGCCCTCCGCCATGTAAACGCAGTGGCAGTCGTTCAAAGCCGAAGACGACCGGGCTTTGTGATTGGCGCACTGCAGGTGTGCTCCCATGGGTGAGGGTGGAATA
Organism: Deltaproteobacteria bacterium; assembly: GCA_016874775.1. Classification (NCBI taxonomy): domain Bacteria; kingdom Pseudomonadati; phylum Myxococcota; class Myxococcia; species Deltaproteobacteria bacterium. The sequence continues at coordinate 6,606 of VGTJ01000039.1, read as the reverse complement.
ACGATCAAGAAAGGCATTCAGCGAAATCCTGGCTTCGGCGCGTGCGAGCGGTGCACCTAAACAATAGTGAGTGCCTGCGCCGAAGGAGACATGACTGCGCAAGTCACGATCGAGGCGGAATTCCTCGGGATTGGGAAATTCTTTGGGGTCGCGATTGGCAGCCCCGAAGAACACGGTGACTAATTCATCGGCTGGTATGGTGACACCCGAGAGTGTCGCTTCTTTGGTTGTCATTCGCATCAATTGTTGTACCGGACTCTCGTAGCGAAGAGTTTCTTCGATTACGGGCTCAACCAGAGTGCGATCCTGCCGTAGGCGTTGCCACAATTCTGGACGCTCCACCAGAATGTTGAGCATATTGCCAATTAAGTTGGTGGTTGTTTCGTTGCCAGCGATGAGAAGAAGAATGCAGAAGCCAAGAATCTCCCAGTCTTGCAGTGACTCCCCCTCAATCTCGGCTTCGACCAGCGCAGTAATGAGGTCATCTGCTCCCTGCGTGCGCCGCGCCGCTGCGATCTTGCCGAAATATTCCACCATCTCGAGCGTGTTCTTCATCCGCTCCTCTAACGAGATGGAAACGAGAGATGAAATGAAGGTGTCTGACCAGCGTTTGAACGTCGGGTAATCATCGCCGGGGATGCCCATCAGGCGAGCGATCACTTTCACTGGCAACGGGATGGTGTAGGACTGCACGATGTCAGTCTCTCCAGAGCCGATGTTATCGAGCAGTTCGGTGGCGATAGAGGTAATCCACGGTTCTAACGCCTCGACGCGTCTCAGGGTAAAGGCCTTATTCACCAAGCGACGAAACCGCGTGTGACGTGGCGGATCGTCCATGATCAGCACCAGCTGCGGAAAGAACCCTTTTTCAACGAAGGGGTTGCGTGCCGACGTAAAGGTGTCGTGATCGCGAAGCACCGCAAGGACATCATCGTACGTCATGATCGTCCAAGATTTCAGCGGTTCATCGAGCCCAGGCACGATGCCGGCGGGAAGAAATTCCATGAGCATCGGTGACTGTGGGCGCATCTCCAGATAGGCGGGATACGGGTTGGCGACAAACGTGGCGAGATCACCGCGGACTTGCTCAAGCGAGAGCGGAGTTGGTGCATCCATGGTAGTGTCCTTTCATTGCACTGTTCACTGTATCTGTTTCTTCGATGAGTGAACAGTTGACATCGTTACTTAACAATGTTACCTAACGATGTCAGGTGACAACTACGTATGCCTCGCCCTATTAACCCAACCTTGCGTGCCGACATTCTTGCTGTGGCACTCCGCTTAATTGAAGAGAGTGGCGTCGAGGCACTGACGATGCGCGCAGTCGCTAGCGCGCTGGGATATAGTGCCACAGCGATTTATCAACACTTCGATAGCAAAGAGGAACTGCTCCTGACCCTCAAACTGCAAGCGGGAGATTTATTGACGGCCGCGATCGATGCTGCGTGATGTGAACCGACGTTGCTCGAACAACTCCGTGCGATGGGCGTCGCGTATCTCCGTTTCGGGATCGATAATCCAACCTATTATCGCCTCATTTTCCAAGATTCAGCCGTTGAGCCGACACCAGAGCAGCATGCACGCCTACGTACCAGTTGGGTAATCATGCGCGATACCCTAGCGGCATGGCTGGTTGAACGGCAATTGCATGATGTGGACAGGGATCAAGCCGCGAACATCTTATGGGCAATGGTCCATGGCCTCGTCTCTTTACACCTTGCCGGTCGTCTGGTGTTCTCTGATCCTCAAGCAATCTTGACGCATTACGACGTGGCGACGTCTCGTTGGTTCGCGGGATTGATCGCCATGCATGGAAGTCCAGCTCAGGAACCACCGCAATCTCGTGTACGTACTCGTCGACACACATCTACACGCCGCTCTCGGCAGAGAGCAAGGAGGAAGTCATTATGAGTCGTTCGTTTCCGAATGATCCATTTCTCCGTGGGAACTATGCGCCGTGGCCGATGGAGGGGGAGGTTCACGATCTGGTGGTGGAAGGGGAGATTCCGCGCGCATTAAACGGCACGTTGTATCGTAACGGTGCCAATCCGCAGTTTGCGCCACGTGGTCGCTACCACTGGTTCGATGGAGACGGCATGATCCACGCATTCGCTATCCGTGAAGGGAAAGCGCACTATCGTAACCGTTGGGTACGGACGCAGCGATTCCAGATGGAGCGAGAAGCGGGCGAAGCGCTCTGGGGAGGACTAGCTGATTGGACGAACTCAGACCCACGAGTTGAGGGAATTTTTCCCAATGCAGCCAACACCAACATTATCGTGCATGGTGGGAAACTCTTAGCGCTGTGGGAAGCTGGGCCACCACACGAACTTGATCCAGAAACATTAGAAACGCGCGGCATCTATGACTTCGACGGTAAACTGCAAGGGCCGATGACGGCGCATCCGAAGATCGATCCTGAAACTGGCGAGTTGCTGTTCTTTGGCTACAGTCCGTTTCCGCCGTATCTACGTTACTACGTGGCGACTGCTGATGGGAAGATTACCCGCAGTGAAGAGATCGATGTTCCAGTCCCCACGATGATGCACGACTTCATCACCACGCGTGAGCATGTGATCTTCATGGTTTTTCCGGCGACGTTTCGTTCCGAGAACTTTGCGTCTGGTGCGCCGATTCGCTGGGAGCCGGAGGTAGGAACCAAAATTGGCGTCATGCCGCGCAGCGGTTCGAGTGCCGATGTTCGCTGGTTCGCGACTGATCCGTGTTTCGTATTTCATCCGATGAACGCCTATTCAGAAAATGGTCAGGTGATCGCTGATGTCTGTCGTCTTCCACGCTTGCCGTTATTTGATGGGGCAGAGGCGAGCGATTTAGCGAAGGATGATTCTGCGAAACTTACGCGTTGGGCATTGGATCTGCGTAGCGGTTCGATGAAGGATCAGCAGCTTGATGATAGTCCAACAGAGTTCCCGCGACTCGATGAGCGCTATGCAGGGCTCTCGTACCGTTATGGCTACACTGGTGGACGCTGCGGTAGTCCTGGTGAGGATGGATTTTTTAACGCCATCTTTCGCTATGATCATCAGACCGGACGAAAACAGGTGTGTGACTTTGGCTCGACAGGATTTCCCTCAGAGCCGGTTTTCGTGCCACGTGCAGCACAGGCGCCGGAAGGGCAGGGGTACATACTCTCCGTTGTCTATCGTCGAGATGAGAATCGCAGTGACCTGGTCATTTTGGATGCGGAGAACATAGGCCATGATCCGGTGGCGACGGTAAAGCTACCACATCGAGTGCCCTACGGGTTTCACGGCAATTGGGGACACAATCTCTAAAAAAGGCTTTAGGCAAAAGGCCATAGGCTAACGGGGGAAATTGAGTCCCCCTCCTTACGTCGTGGCTAAGGCTCCGTTCTGAAGGTTTTCCTCGATAGCCTACAACCTGAAGCCTAAAGCCCTCCTCGTTCATCATTTAGCTTCTCCTACAGTCTCCCCTCGCCTTGCCTCCATTTGTCGTTCGTGCCAAGTCAACAGCCGAGTGCTGTATATGAACACGCGCGGTCAGTGCTGACCGTGCGTCGCGACGCTAGGAGGTAGAGAAGCGTGCATGTTCAGAGCAAAGGAGACAATCGCTCACAGATTGTTGGCCGTGCCGCAGAAATTGCTTATCTAGAGCAGTGTCTGGAGACCGCGCTCACGGGCGAACGGCAAGTCGTGTTTATCAGTGGCGAACCAGGCATCGGCAAGACTACGATTGTGGAGGCCTTTCGGCAGAGACTAGAGGCTAGAGGCTTGGGACTAGCCGCCTCCCCACAAGTCTCTAGCCTCCAGCCTCTAGCCTCTCCTGTGAGCTTCGCTTACGGGCAGTGCATCGAACAGTATGGCGCCGGTGAAGCCTTCATGCCCTTGTTGGAAATTGCCGGGCAGTTGTGTCGTGGTCCGCAGCGTGACCAGACCCGGGAACTGTTGCGTCGCTATGCGCCGTCCTGGTTAGTGCAGTTACCGTTCTTGATTGACGCGGCTGAACTCGAGGCCCTGCATCGGCAATTACAAGGGGCGACGCGTGAGCGCATGCTGCGCGAAGCAGCAGAAATTCTCACGGTCTTCACTCGCGAGCAGGGCTTGGTGATGGTGCTGGAAGACCTGCACTGGAGCGATATCTCCACCCTGGAGTGGTTGTCGTACGTCGCGCAACGTCGTGAACCGGCCAAGTTGCTCATCATCGGAACATACCGGCCCACAGATGTATTAGCGAACAACCATCCATTACGAGGGGTGGTGCAAGAGTTAACCGCGCGCAGCCGCTGTGAGGAATTACGGGTTACGCCGCTTTCAGAACAGGCAGTGAATGAGTATCTGACGCAGCGCTTGCATACGACGATTGCCGCCTCTCCGTTGCCTGAGCTTATTCACCGCCGCACGGGTGGTAATCCGCTGTTCATCGTCAATGTCGTCGATGACTTGTTGCAACAAGGGCTTGTCCGTGAGCAAGCCGGGCAGTGGACGATGCAGGGTGACGTCTTGCGTATGACTGAGAATGTCCCAAACACGTTGCGGCACATAATTGAGAAACAGTTTCAGCACTTACCGGAGGAGACGCAACACTTGCTCGAAGTCGCAAGCGTCGTGGGCATAGAATTCTCTGCTGCCGCCGTCGCGGCGGGGCTGCAAGTGGAGGTAGAAGAGGTTGACCGTCAGTGTGACATGTTGGTCCGCAGGGGACAATTGATTACCGCCCGAGGAACGGAGGAGTGGCCCGACGGCACGTTGAGTGAACGCTACCGTTTTCACCATGCGCTCTATCATGCCGTGTTGTACGATCGCGTGAATGAAACGCGACGTATCCGACTCCACCGACGTGTAGGGGAACAGAAAGAAGCCGCGTACGGAAGCCGCGCCAGTGAAATCGCCGCCGAACTCGCAGTGCGCTTTACACAAGGGCGAGAGGTCGAGAAAGCGATTGCTTTCCGTGAGCACGCAGGGCAGACTGCGCTCCGTCGTCATGCCAACCAAGAAGCCGTGGTTCATTTTACGCAAGGATTGGAGTTGCTCATCACCCTCCCTGAGACTGCCGCACGGGGCCACATAGAACTGCGGTTGCAGCTTGCGCTGGTAAATCCTCTGCGTGCACTCAAAGGGTATACGGCGCCTGAAGTTGAACACGTGTATGCGCGTGTCCGCGGGCTCTGTCAGCAGGAAGAGCAGCTGCCACAATTTGCCGCTACTATCGGTGGTCTTATTGTCTTACACCACACGCGCGCTGAGTTTCGCACGGCCTGGGAACTCGGAGCGCAGTTTCTCACGCTGAGTCAACGTCTCACCGACCCGTTGCTGACGGTCCGAGCCTACATGCAGCAAGGCACTACCTTGTATGACTTTGCAGACTTACCCACAGCCCGGCAGTATTTGCAGCACGCGTATGAAACCTATGACTGGCAGACCCATGCCGACCATATTGCCCAGTATGGCGGGCGCGACCCTGGGGTCGGGAGCTTACACTGGCTCGCGCTGACCTTGTGGCGACTGGGGTATGCTGATCAAGCCTTGCACTGTACGCAGCAGGCCCTCGCATTGGCCGAGAAACTCGCGCACCCGTTTACCCTCGCCTGGTCACATTATGTTGCCTGTGTGATTCATTATTATCGTCGGGAAGTGGAGTCCTGTCTCGCACATGTGCGGATCACTACGTCCCTTGCGCAGGAGCACGGATTTGGATTCATTATCACTATAGCGGCCATTTCTGAGGGCTGGGCACAAGTAGAGCAAGGGCAAGGCGAGGGCGGCATTGCGCAGATTCGTCACGGGCTGCGTTTGTATCAGGAGGCCGGTGCCTGTTATGGCATTCCAGCCTATCTTGCGGTGCTGGCCGAGGCCTACGCAAAAAATGGCCAGCTGGCCGAGGCGTACGCCGCTGTAGACGAGGCATTTGTTCACGCTGAGCAAGCTGAGCATCACGTCTATATGCCAGATCTGTATCTACTCAAAGGTGAGCTGCTTCTAAACGATGAGCGCGGAATGCTGAATGATGAACGGAAGACAAGAGAAGAACAGCAAGAAGTTGCCCCCATTCATCATTCATCGTTCATCATTCATCGTTCCGAAGAGGCGGAAGGCTACTTCCACAAAGCGCTGACGACTGCTCGCCAGCAACACGCCAAGTCGCTCGAACTGCGCGCGTCAGTGAGCCTTGCGCGCTTGTGGCAGAGTCAAGGCAAGCCTGGTGAGGCTCGCCAGTTGGTAGAGGAGATCTATAGCTGGTTCACGGAAGGGTTTGACACCAAGGATATGCAAGAGGCGGAAGCACTGCTGATGAGTCTCGGGAGCAGTGTTTCACGTCCAAAGTCCAAAGTCCAAAGTCCAAAGCCACCGCAGGCTGAAGGTCTAAGGCCGCAGGCTGAAGGAGCGAACTTGTCTTCCCCTTACAGCCTGAAGCCTATAGCCTTCCTCAGTCCTCATCTTCCCCAGCCCCTAGTCCCCAACCTCTAGCCCCAGTTTTGCTAACCCCTAACCCCCAATCCCCATCCCTGTAAAGGTCGGTTGACTACCGTCGCATCGCCAGAATCCGCGCAGTCGATACGTGCGTTTGTTTTTTGCCACTCAGTTTGTGAGGTACTGGCTTCTTCGGCCCGCGTTTGGACTTGGTGTA